>NZ_JAYGHP010000003.1:0-300000 GCF_034932065.1 Crocosphaera sp. UHCC 0190 | reverse complement strand
TTGGTAAGTAAGCTTTATCAAACTCAACAGTTATTAAAACACAATCGAGAGCAAGAAGCCTTATTATTAGTAGCAGAATTAGTGGATGATGGGGAATGTATTACCAGACAATTTTAATTGTTGATAGTTATATTCAACAGTTAAGAAGACGCTCGATCTCGAAACATTTCTCGCAAAACTAAGGCCGGATCAAGATATTGACCCCCATATTTTAATCCCCAATGAAGATGAGGCCCCGTGGTGCGGCCAGTCATACCCACACGACCAATTCTCGCCCCAACGGGAACATCTTGGCCTTGCCATAACACAATTCCCCCCTCTCGATCAATCAAATAACGTCCTTGGGGGCTTTCTTCTACCGATCCCATCAAATGACAATAGATATGAGTCCACTGGCCCGATTGAATCTGAATCATGGTGCCACAGGCTGTATGATCAGATAAACTGATCACCCGTCCTTCCCACCAATTACGGACATAACTCCCTAATGGGGCCGCCATGTCTAATCCCTGATGAAATTGAGATTGACCAGTAACAGGAGAAGTCCGATAACCAAACCCAGAGGTATAGGTTTGGAAGTTTTCCAGGGGAAAGGAAGCAGATCGCCAGATATTCGTGGAATTGGTCGCTGGTACATATTGGGCCTGTAGAGGACTCTCTAACCACCCATTGAGAGTTACAGGCACTAAAAACGTCCCTATTCCTAAGAATAGTAACCAGAGAGGTTGGGAACGGCAAGCTTTAGATTTCCATCTCAGAAAATTGAAGCACTGATTCATAACATCACTCACACCGATTAAATTTAGCCAGAACTGGACTAATGGTTGCATCATAATCATTTTTGCCTTTAATTTGCTAGTTAGGCAAGGCAGGGTGTTTTGAGGGGATGCCAGAAAATTATTGATTTTGCTTAATTTGACAGAGTTTTGTTAAAATTTATAGATGATTTACCAATCTTTGCTTGACAATTGATAAAACTCATGGTTATTGATTTTATTCCTTTTCGATTTTCCCTGAATACTGCGATGATTGCAGGTGCTTGTTTATGGTCTTTTTCCCTTTATTTAGGGTTTTCTTCTCTGAGAGAATGGGTTATTGTCGGCTTAAATCGTTGGTTTAATTTTGCTGAGCGATCGCTTTATACTTCCATTGAAGAGTTTGAAAGAACCCGTCCAGCGCGAGAGTCTCAAAATGCTTTTTATGCTTCTTTATTGAGCATTATTCCTTTTTTAGTCCTTGGTGGATTTTGTAATTGGGGAGTAGAATTAGGCTTAGGTGAAAGTTGGTCTGTTAGTATGGGAATGCTGGCTTGTATGGCCTGTGGTATTTATGAATTGGGACGACAAAGTACATAATTAATTAACCATGGAAAAAGCCACGTTTGGTGCCGGATGTTTTTGGGGAGTAGAAAGGTTCTTTAGTCGAGTTAAGGGCGTTATCTCTACTTCCGTTGGCTATATGGGGGGACATTTTCCTAATCCTTCTTATTTGGATGTATGTGCGAGAATTACGGGCCATGTAGAGGTGGTACAAGTTCAGTATGATCCCGAAGAAATTAGTTATGAAAAACTATTAGAAATGTTTTGGGAAATTCATGATCCTACCAGTTTAAATCGTCAAGGGCCAGATCGGGGAGAACAATATCGCTCAGTGATTTTTTATCATACATCAGAACAGGAAAAAGCGGCGAGACAATCTAAACTAAAATTGCAAATTTCGGGAAAATATGATAAAGATATTGTTACAGAAATTTTTCCCGCATCTGATTATTATTTAGCGGACGATTATCATCAACAATATTTTGCAAAAAAACACAGTAAATCTATTAGTTAATTTTGGTATCATTCTATGACTAAGTTCATTTAATACCTTTCTAATAATTGTTTAACCTCTTGTTCGAGTTCCCAATCTTTCATCACTTCCCATTCTTGTTGACGGACAGCGATAAATGATTGAGCTAAACTCGTTCCTAATGCTTGTAAAAGCACGTCATTATTTTCTAACTGTTGAATCGATTCCCCTAAATTGGTGGGCAGTCTTTCAATTCCTTGGCTTTGTCTTTCTGCCTCCCTTAAACTTCCTGGGTCAACCTGTACTGGGAGAACTAATTCTAACTCGTTACGAATACCATCTAATCCTGCTGCTATGACTGCCCCTAAGGCTAAATAAGGGTTAGCAGAAGCATCGACGGTTTTTAATTCTAAATGGGTGGGACTGGGAAGGGTGGCATTGGTAGGGACTCTCACCGCTGCCTCTCGATTATCATACCCCCAACAACGATAGGCCCCACTCCAATGTTGGGGTTGCAGTCGTCGATAAGAATTGGTGCTAGGGGTGGTTAAAGCCATCAGGGCCGGGAGATTTTTGAGAATACCGGCCACAAACTGTTGTGCTAGGGGGGAAAGTTCTCCACTGTTGTCAGGACTGGGTAAGCAGTTTTTTCCATTTCGCCAGAGACTGAAATGAATGTGACAGCCACTTCCGGCATGATTTGGCAAAATTTTCGGTAAAAAGGAAGCTTTTAGGTGATGTTGTACGGCGATCGCTTTGACGGTTTCTCGAAAGGCAATTTGCTGATCAGCAGCCGTCAGGGCATTGCTATAGAGTATGGATATTTCTTGTTGTCCTGGGCCAGATTCGGGATAGTATAATTCGACCACCATACCTTGAGCAATTAAGGCATCAACAATGTCATCAATCACCCCCTGTTGTAAATCCATCGAGAGGGTGGCAGCGAAAACGGTGTCATCGACGGGGCTTAAATCTTCTGGGTTTAAGAGATAAAATTCATTCTCAAAGGCGGCCATGACTTCAAAGTTAGCTTGTTTGGCCGCCAAAATCATACGTTTTAGAAAGGCACGGGGACAACATCCCCAAGGCTGTCCATCGAGGATCATATCTCCCATGACCCTTGCGTGTCCTTTGGCATAGGGTAAGAGGGTTAGGGTATTGCTGTCAGGGACTAAGCGAATTTCTCCAATTGGCCCCAGACCGCTCTCAGGGACGGGGGCATCATACATCACAGGTAGGGCTTGTTGGGCCGCAGTAATGCCTACGCCATGAGTTAAGTAAGTTTCGAGTCGTTTCCGGTGTATGGCCTTCCCTCGAATCACATTGGCATTGTCGCACCAAAGCACTCGGACAAATCTTATTCTTGCTTGATCAAGAGAGGTAAAGGTTTCCTTATCCATGATTTCAACCCATTATCTTCAAATGATAACAGTCTGGGCCATAAAAACCGCTCATACATAAAATGGCTTTTTTGTCAAAATGAGTTTTTTTCCTGCAACAAAAATTAATGTCAGTTAGGGCAGATAAATCCCATGAATTCGTTGGTAATTAAGAATTATTAGCAATAAAATATTAATTTTTGTTAAGTTATGTAAAATATAAATGAATGTAACATCACAATTTTAAAAGAAATTAACAAAAAACAATAAGATTTACTTATAATAAATGCGGATTTATAATTTATCGTTCAGAATTCCAGAGTCAAAATTTCTCATTTTTCGTCATAATTAAAGAGTAAGGTGAAAACTTCACCGCAGTTTATTTTCATCGATGTTTCGTATACGGGAAGATTATGCAAACAGTTGATAGACAGTCAGGAAATCCCGAAGGCATGGAGACTCCTAAACACGGCTTACCCGTCACCATTATTACGGGGTTTTTGGGGAGTGGAAAAACAACCCTACTCAATCATATTCTCACCAACCAAGAAGGCATAAAAACAGCCGTTTTGGTCAATGAATTTGGGGAAATTGGCATTGATAATGAACTCATTGTCACTACCGAAGACAACATGGTGGAATTAAATAATGGTTGTGTTTGCTGTACCATTAACGAAGATTTAATTCAAGCTGTCTACAAAGTTCTAGAACGCGCTGATAAGATCGATTATCTCGTGGTAGAAACCACAGGATTAGCTGACCCGTTACCTGTTGCGCTGACATTTTTAGGTACAGAGTTACGGGATATGACACGACTTGATTCTATTGTTACGATGGTAGATTGTGCCAACTTTAGTCTGGATTTATTTAACTCAGAAGCGGCCCAAAGTCAAATTGCTTATGGGGATATTATTGTTCTCAACAAAACTGATTTAGTGGATGAAGGAGATGTTGATGCTTTAGAAATTCGCATCCGAGATATGAAAGAATCTGCGAGAATTTTACGGACACAAAAGTCTCAAGTTCCCTTGCCTTTAGTTCTGAGTGTAGGATTATTTGAGTCAGATAAATATTTTGAGACTGAAGCAGAAAAACATGATCATGAACATCACGATCACGATCATCACGAACATCACGAACATCACGATCACGAACATCATGAGCATGAGCATCACCACCACGATCATGACCATGAACATCATTCCCATCACTTAGAAAATGATGGCTTTACATCCATTTCTTTCCAGAGTGATAAACCATTGTCAATTCGTAAGTTTCAATATTTTCTAGATAACCAATTACCTGCGAATGTGTTTCGTGCCAAAGGAATTCTTTGGTTTAATGAAAGTCCGAAACGTCATATTTTTCACCTTAGTGGAAAACGGTTTACCATTGAAGATGACGAATGGAAAGGTAGTCCCAAAAATCAATTAGTCTTAATCGGACAAAATCTTGATGAGGACAAATTATATGAGCAGATTGAAAACTGTGTTTCTCTACCATCAACACAACGAGGTAAAGGGTTTGGGAAATAAGATTAATTCCCTAAAATTTCCTCGATAATTAAGTAGGGGTTAACGGTCGTTGGCCCCTACAATAAAGTTATAGAATAGATTTAAAGAGGTCTATTAGTCATTAAAAGAATGCGTATTATTATTCAAAGAGTCTTGAGTTCCCAAGTAACAGTAAATGGGGAAATTGTCGGGAAAATTGGACGAGGATTAAACTTATTAGTAGGTATTGCTGAGACGGATACATCGATAGAAATTGATTGGATGGTGCGTAAATGCTTAGGATTACGCCTTTTTTCTGCCGAAATAGGGGGAGAAAAATGGGAAAAATCAGTTCAAGAAATTCAAGGAGAATTATTGGTAATTAGTCAGTTTACGTTATATGGTGATTGTCGCAAAGGCCGTCGTCCTTCTTTTAGTAATTCTGCATCTCCTAATGTTGCTCAATCTCTATATAATTTATTCATTGAGCAATTAAAAAACAGTGATTTAAGGGTTGAAACAGGAATTTTTGGGGCCATGATGGAAGTGAATATTAATAATGATGGCCCGGTTACTTTATTGTTAGAAAAAGAAAGAATTTGAAAGTTTAATTAGGGTTGATTTCCTTGAAAATCCCAAATTTTAACAATTTTATCCTCAGCACCACTGTACAAGTAGCGGCCATCATCACTAAACATTACTGATGTTACCCAACCTTTATGACCTTTTAGGGTTCCGATTATTTTACCTTGAGTAATATCAATTAAAGAGATTGTTCCCTCTTTATTAGCTGTGGCAACCCATTGATTATTAGGAGAAACAGCAATGGCATTTAAGTTAAGCTCAGCGGCTTTTACAGTTAATAATTCTTGACCTGTATTTAAGTCCCAAATCTTGATGGTATTTCGCACAGCAGCCACCAATTTATTGCCATCAGAGGTAATAGCAAGATCATAAATGTAACCCGGTTGTTGCGGGGAGGTTCTAATTAAAGCAAAGGCTTCTGTGTCCCAGAATTTTAAGGTGCGATCTGTGCCACTAGCTCCTGTAACTAATAATTTTCCATTGGGACTAAAAGTGACAGCCGTTAAGGGGCCAGTATGCTCCCCAAAAGTTTGCAGTAAACTACCTTCTTTTAGTTGCCAAAGCTTAGCAGTGCCATCTTCAGCACTAATACTTGCTAATAGTTCATTGCCTGGACTAAGGGCCAGTTTAGTTATTTTTCCCGCATGAGCGACCCATCTTTTCCCCCTGACTCCATCTTGAAGATTAAACAGACGAATCTCTTTATCTGATGCAGTGATAAAAGTATTTTGGTCGGCAGTAATTACTAAAGAACGGGGTTCATTAACAAACGTTTCTGCATAAAGGGGTTGTAGATCTTGTAAATTAACCCCAGTTACTGTACCATCTCTGGTAGAAACTAATAGGATGTTGTTAACTTCACTAACTGCTAAAGACGTGATAACGCCATTAAATACCTGAATATCTCTAACCGTCATTGGCTTAGAAGATGACTGAGAAATTAGGGTGATTTCTGGGGTTTCTGCCCCACTTGTTTGAGGTATCATAGCTGTTGCAATCACTGTTAAAAAAGTGGTTAAAGTGAGTAAATAAAATAAGCTTTTTCTTGTGATCATTATTTGATATATTTAAGAGCTACTATATTATAACAGCGTTTAATTTTTAAAGCCTATTTAATGAAGTTATTACTAATTTTGACATCCTTGAAGTACATTCTCTAAGTAAGGGAAAAAGAGTAAAAACCATTCATCCCAAATCGGTTCAACTTTACCACTTTTAGCAATGATACTATTAACGAGTTCCTCCCAAGATTGATTATTTTCACCCCCAGCTAAAATCTTGTCATAATCAACTGTTGCCAGATGCGGCGTTGCCTGTTCCCTTGCACGTACTGCTATTACTTATGTCTTCACTAGGAGCTTTTCTAAACTTTTGCAAACAGGGATAGACAAAGTAACCTAAGTATACGATGATATAACTATTCGGTTATATAGGAATGGTTATGGTTAAGACTCCAATTAAACCAAGCGCAGAGCAACTGAAACCTGGAACGAAAGCACCTACAGAGGAAACGCTTCTTACCCCTCGCTTCTATATTACAGACTTTGAAACTGCGGCCAACCTCTCTTTAACGGAGCAAGAGTCAGAGTTACAAGCGATGTTGACGGAAATGCGGAACGACTACAACCGTAATCATTTCGTCCGTGACGATGATTTTAAAGGAGGTTGTTGGGATAACTTAGATGAAACCACCAAAGAGGGGTTTATTGAGTATTTAGAACGCTCTTGCATTTCGGAATTTTCTGGATTCTTACTGTTTAAAGAATTATCCCGTAAACTCAAAGGCCGCAATCCTATTCTATCAGAAATGTTTCATTTAATGGCCAGGGATGAAGCGCGTCATGCTGGTTTCTTAAACAAAGCAATGGCTGATTTTAATCTATCCTTAGATTTAGCCACTGTTACCAAAACTCGCACCTATACATTCTTTCCTTTAGAGTGGGTAATTTACACCGTTTATCTCTCTGAAAAAATTGGTTATTGGCGTTATATAATCATCTTCCGTCACTTAGAAAAGCATCCTGAAAAGCAATTTTATCCAATCTTCAAGAAATTTGAAAATTGGTGTCAAGATGAGAACCGTCATGGGGATATTTTCAACGCTTTATTACGTTCTCAACCCAAACTTTGGAATACTTGGCAATCCCGTTTATGGAGTCGTTTCTTCCTGCTTTCTGTGTTTGCAACCCATACCTTAACAGTCCATGAAAGAGCGAGTTTTTATGAGTCTTTAGGTTTAGATGCAACGGAGTTTGATAAGGAAGTAATTCGTAAAACTAATGAAACCTCTGCCAGAGCATTTCCCAGTGTTTTAGATGTAGATCATCCTGAGTTTTATCCCCGTTTACAACGCTGTTCTGAACGCAATCAGCAAATGAAAGCCATTGAAGAAAGTAACAGCAATAAAGTGGTTAAAACTTTGCGTAAAGTACCTTTAATTGCGGGTATTGTTGGGGATTTATTACGGATTTATTTGCTTAAACCCATTGATGCAGAAGCATTACGGGGAACAGTTCGTTAAATTAATCAGGGTAGGGTGGGCAATGCTCACCCTACGGTTTTTATTTTTGTGGTTAACTTGACCATAGGTAAGTTTGTAGAAGATGATTTTCCAAAATAAATTAAGTGGTCAGACCCGTTGATTGGACAATTGGCATACCTGCTGCTGATTTGATAGCTCAGGGAAAGCGTTTTCAGGGTAATTTTCCTGTTACTCAAGCTAAACCGAGAGAAGTGCTATATCGTAGCGATAACGTCAATATTACAAGCTATATTGTGTATGATGATAATGGAAAAGCAATTAAGCGAGTAGACTTGAGGGGAAGATCCCATGCTGATATACCTACACCTCACGTTGTCGAGTACAATCATAACAAAAGTCCGAGAGGAACTATATTTGTCCAAGCCTCAAGAACTGTTCGCCCTGCCAGAATGGATGAAATTCCTTAACCATGATACTAAAACCAGCAATAAGAGACTTACGACCTGATATTGATAACCTGAAGAATTTTCAACGGTGGAAAGCTATTAATGGGGAAGATTTTTCTCCTTGGGATTATCTTTTTCGAGCGTCTCGTGCAGAAGTTGCCATCATATTAGCGACTCTTTTTTGTCCAGAATTTATCGAATATGATGGAGGAATTTTTCTGGCAGAAGCTTTTGATCAGGCTATTTATCAACAGTGGAAACAACAACTCGGAAATGATATCAAAGCAATTGAAAAAGTAATGAATCATCAACATATCGATGATTTATTTTCAGGCAGTAATCGAGTTGGAATTAATAATCTTTGTTATCTAGGACAAGCCATCAGACAAATGTGGGAAAATCACCTCAAATTAGTTTATCCTCATTTGCGATTTGTTGTCTGTTGTGAACATGACGAAGACACTGTAACTGTGACGTTTTACCAGTCTTATTTTTAGATTATTATTGTTTAATCTGCCTTTTCTCTCTAATGCTTTAATTCAGAAAGAATGATAAACTTATTTCTGTTGTTTTTTCCGAATTAAACTTAACAGCAAAGCAAATTTTCAAAGCAGGAGTTCAATCTAATGAATAAAAAAAAAATCAACCTTAAATATAATTTGTTTTCAGTTTTAAGCATTTCAATTTTAAGTGTAACCGTTGCTTCACCCTCCCATGCTGATGATCCCACAGGGAGTTATTTTGATGGTACAGAAATTAAATGTCCAGGAATTCCCTTTGCAGAATCTACTGTTGTTCAATGTAATACAATTGCTTTTCAAAATGCAGATCGAGAATTAAATCAACTATACCAAAAATTAATGAAAACCGCAGATACCAAGGAAAAAGAATATCTACAAACCATGCAGCAAGCATGGATTAAACTAAAAGAATCTCAATGTGGTTTAGTGAATTATTATTATCGTGATGCTCGATTTTCTGAGAAATGGAAGACCCGTTGTGAAGCTATTATGACCATTCGACGGGTTGAAGAATTAAAACAATTATCAACCGGAATTGATTGGTGAAATCAAACTTAAAATTTTAGTGATATTTTGTCCCATCTGGCATAATTGCCCCTTTTAAATCCGCATCGGTTAAGATAGTACCTGTTAAATCTGCCCCCTGTAAATTAGCATTAACTAAAATGGCATTACTTAAGTCAGCATAGCTTAAATCTGCCCCTTGTAAATTGGCTTCTGTTAAATCAGTTGAAAAGGTCGATTTATAGGGTTCTAGACTTAATTTTGCTCGACATAACCTTGCACCCGATAAATTGGCTTGATATAATAAAGCTGCACTTAAATTGGCATAACATAAGTCAGCATAACTTAAATTTGCTTGGCCTAAATTGGTTCGTCTTTCAGAGGTAGGCCGCAAATCTACATCATACAAAATAGCCCGTAATAATGTCGCCCCTGTTAAATTTACCCCACACAAACTTGCTTTACCTAAATAAGCATCTGTGAGATTAGCATCGATTAATTTTGCACCACTGAGATCCGCATCTCTTAAAATAGCTTGGGATAAGTCAGCATCTCGTAAATCTGTCCCCCAAAGAAGACACTCACTAAGATTAACTTTTCTTAAGATTGCTTGACAAAAATTACTTTTTCCTAATCGTCCCTGACGGAAATCTGACCCCTCAAAATTTGCCCCTGAGAGGTTAATTTCGGTTAAATCTGCTTCTTGTAAAATAATATGCTGAAAATTTCTCTGCCCAAGACCATATTTACTTAATAAATCGTCTAATTTCATTGTTTATTCCCTTTATCCCTCTTGATTTTAAGGTCTGAGAGAGAGAGGGATCACTCTCCTCTCTTAATGTACAACTATTTGGTAATATGGGAACTTGGCATTAATTAAGCTATAATAAAGAATCATAATATGTATACATAGTTTGTTAGCGATATAACAATATGCCCAACCTTACCGACTCAAGCTTATCTATCGAGACGACATTATTAGGAAATGAGGAGATTTCTAAGTTATCTCCGACGGTTTTGGCCATGATTGCGGACTTCTTTAAAGTATTATCAGAAGTGAGTCGGTTACAGATTGTTTGCGCCTTAAAAAGTGGAGAAAAAAATGTTTCTCAAATCATCGAAATGACGGGTTTAGGACAAGCGAATGTCTCCAAACATTTAAAACTATTAACCCAAGCAGGAATTGTCACCCGAACCCAAGAAGGTGTCAATGTATTTTATGCGATCGCAAACCCCTTAGTTTTTCCTTTATGTGATTTAGTTTGTAATTCTATCGCCACCCAATTACAACAACAAAATCAACATTTAGAGTCTCTTAAAATGTTTCAACAATCTTTTTAGTGATCATTCCTAGGAATAGCCTTGGTAATTACATTAATGGTAAATTAGCTAGTTTATTGACGGCAATTGTTTAAGAATTTCTAATACTTTTTGAGCCTCTACTCTGTTGCCTTGTTGCTGAAACAAATTTTCTGCTTTTTGCAGATCAGAAAGAGTTTTTTGAAAGTCCCCTAACATACCATAGACAGCCCCTCGGTTAAGGTAAGCTTGAGCATAGTTAGGATTAAGGGCAATGGCTTGGTTATAGTCAGAAATCGCTGTTTGATAGCCCCCTAACGCACCATAGGCAGCCCCTCGGCTAAGGTAAGCCTCAGCATTATTAGGATTAAGGGTAATGGCTTGGTTATAGTCAGAAATCGCTGTTTGATAGCCCCCTAACTTACGATAGGCAACCCCTCGGTTATTGTAAGCCTCAGCATTATTAGGATTAAGGGCAATGGCTTGGTTATAGTCAGACAGAGCTTTTTGAAAGTCCCCTAACTCACTATAGGCAACTCCTCGGTTATAAAAATCTTCAGCAGTCATTGTTATTTTTATTTAGATGATTATTACTGTTCAAAACTTAACATTGAAAAAAATACCTGTCAATAATAAATATGGTTTTTAATCAAAATATCTAAACTTAATGAAGTTTATGAAATTTATGAAGTTTATGAAGTTTTAAATTTATCAATGAATAATGAATAATTGTTTAATTTGATTGAACGCTGGTGTTACTATTCATCCGATTTAACACTTCAATGGCATTACTTCGCCAACCATCATTTTGTTGATAAAGCTCTAAAAACTTAGTTAAATTAGCTTTAGATTTTGCATAATCACCTAATACATATTCTGACATTCCTGCATGATAAACTGCCATAAAATTCTCAGGTTGATATTTAATTACTAACTCCATTATAGGCCCAGCAGACTCATCATCTCCCGCATCTGCAACCGGATGTCCAATGGCAAATACAATTCCTGCTGCTGTAAATTGTTCAGTTTTAGGTAATGTTTGAATGAGTTGATCAGCTTGCTCAATTTTACCGGCTAAAGCATAACATCCGGCAGCCAAACCAATTCCATCAGATGTATTAGGAGGGGGAGAATTTTTCATTGCTGTCCCTACTTCTACTGAATTACAATGAGGTTTAATTTCTTGATACCATGCTTCCCCATTAGATAAATTTGGATTAACATTGATTTGATAATTTGTATTAAATGAGGAGAAAAAACGCCGTATATTAACAACACCACCCATTAAAAACCCTAACATAATAAATGCTATTCCTACTTTAGCAAAAGAATAAACTAAGAAAGGTTTGTTATTGGGAATTAGTAATGCGTTAATATTGAGCGATCGCACCTCATTTAAAGCAATTTCAGCATTAGGATAACGTTGCTTTGGTAAGGGGTTAACTAAGGTACTTAACCAGGTAATAAATTGAGGATTTAATTTAACCATTAAATGATTAAATTTAAAGCAATAATCCTCATCAATTAATTGACTTATATTACTAGAAGGAGTCTGAGTTAATAAACAGATTAAAGTTGCCCCTAAACTATAAAGATCAGATGCTTCTGTTAAGGGACGATTAAACAATTCTTCAGGAGGCATAAACCCAGGTGTACCCGCAGCAATGCTACTATTAGCAACTTCTCCATCTCGAATTTTAGCTAAGCCAAAATCAATTAAATAAGCATTGAGATTATTATCAATTAAAATGTTTTCTGGTTTAATATCTCGATGAATAATCGGCGGTACATGATTTTGTAAATAAACTAAAATTTCTAACACAGAAATAGCAATTTTTTGAATTTGTTCAGGCAAAAAATTAGATTTATTGGCTAAAGATGGGGCCTCTTTATATTCTTGTACCATACAAAATCCATCCTCAGTTTCAAAAGAGGTAAGATAATGAGGAATACGAGGATGATCTAGGGTTTCTAAGATAGAAATTTCTCGTTCATAAGCTTTATAACTTGTCCAAGTCGCATCAGCATCAACAAACCTAAATTGCTTAATCACAACCTTTTGCTGCGTCTCTAGAGACTCACCTAAATAGCTAATACGTCCCCCCTCTCGGTTACGGCCTAACTCTTGAATAATTGTATAATTATGATGAGAAAAATCAGGAAAAATACTCATATTCCTTTTCATCCTGTTAAGATAAACTATAATAATCTTAGTTTACCTATACTTAAGAGATTTCTATCATCCCTGTAACAAAATGATAAAATAAATTGGATTTAACAGTGTTAAATCCCTACAAATCATGATAATTATTAATCTTATAATAAAGATTTTTTGTTGAATTACCACAATGATTTCAATGCTCTGACTTCTGTAGGGGCTTATATTATTAAGCCTCTACGACTTCTGACTTGTACTATACCATTGTCGCCAAGCCGTAGAGCTTCTAATCGCAATCCATAATAACATTAAAGCAATTAATCCCCCATTCTTAGGCGCATTAAATGCAAACAAAACTAACAACACCCCAATTAACCATAAAGGTTCCATTTCTAAGTTAGCTATTTTTACAACAGTTACTGCTAATAACCCTCCTACTAATGGACTAAAAATTAATTGTATAATCTGTAAAATGCGCTGTCCTAATAACTTTTTAGAGCCAAATAATTCAAAGAATGACCAACTGGTTAAAATGCCAATTAAAACTTGAGGAGGAAGTGAAGAAAGTAGGGGAACTTCTGACCATAAATCACTGCGAAGTAAACCGATAATTAATCAGGGTAAAGCAATTCTCATTCCCGCGGCCGCTGAAGCCGAAAGTACCGCTAAAATACCAATAATCATTCTATTATTTGTTGATTTTTGACTGTTAAACGTTCCCCATTCCTGTACAATGCTTAATAAGCGATCGCCGAAACCATAGCCACTATGCTCGAAGTCCCCAACAGTTTAGAACAAGCCGTCTCTCAGGCCAAAGAAGCAGCAAAACTAGCCCTAGAAGCAGGGGTTGGCCGTATTTCCCTAGAACTAATCATCCCTGAAATTGCTTTACAGGCCCAAGCCCTCGCCTTAGAGTTTACCTCATTATTTGAGGGGCGAGAATCAGGGTTAAAGGTGATTTTTCCTGATACGGGGGCAGCAGCTTTAGCCCGTCGAGACTGGGGAGAAACCCCTTTTAGGGTAACAGACTTGGGCAGTCGTGCGACAACCATAGAAAGCAAAATTTCCGACGCAGACGAGGCGTTTTTATTGGTTGCCCCTTCCTCCGTAGAAGTGGGAATAGTCGAAAAATTGTGTAATTTAGCTGGCGATCGCCCGGTTATCCTCCTTATTCCCCAACTAGAAGATGTGTCTATTGTGGGCATTGGTTACGCTGCCCGTCAACTACGAGAACGGTTTATTAGTACCCTTGAATCAGTTTATTATTTTCGTCCTTTAGATGGGGTGGCCGTGTTGCGTTCCTATCCTTCTCCTTGGTATGTTTATTTAGAGCGAGATAGTGGTTATGAATTAATTGCTCAAGAAACCCAAAAACCCATGGGAGAAGCCTTAGAAAACTTGATTCTTAAAGCTACTACAGGAGAGGAAGATAATAGCAATAGTCCCCAACCGAAAAAATCAGGAATGTTGGCTAATATGCAGCGATTTTTACGGGCATTAAGTCAATAATATCAAATATTATCTGGTCAGATTATCTACAATATCGGGAAGTTTAAGCGGCATTTTGGGAACAAGATTGCTTAATTTCAAGACTAGGTAAAAAGTCATTTTTATGTAAAATTTCGGCTAAATTAACGTCAGTTTCTAACAAACAAGCATGACCACTATTCGGTAAAATTGTCAAGATTCCTTGAGGAAAATAACCCATTAATTGTTGTCCTTCTGTTACGGAAGGTAATAATCTATCCTGATCACTTGCTAACATTAAAATCGGTTGTTTTAAGCGTTTCAATGTTTCTCGATTAATCTGAAAATCTCTTAATAATGCAAGTCGCCAACTAACAACTTCTTGGGGAAGGGACTGCATGGCTTTTAATAAAGCTTGACTATCCTCTTTTTCAATTCTTCCCAATGATCCCAAAAAAGGTAAAAATCCTACGGTTGAACTCTGATATAAAAAGTTGGGCATCCATTGATTTAATTGAACTCCTAACCCCAACCAAGGACGTTTATTAAAGGAAGAAGCTGGATTAACTAAAATCATTTTTTCAATTAATTCAGGGGCTTTCAACGCAACTTTAAGGGCCAAACATCCCCCAAAAGATTCCCCACATAAATAAACAGAAGATCCATGATGAGACTGTAATTCTTGTTTAATTAAATGAACAGTTTTGTTAGCTAAATCATGCCAATTACTTTGATCATGGGAAGGAATCGATAAACAACGAATCGCAAAAAAATCAATCAATTTCTCAGCTTGTCGATGAAATAATTCACCTGTGCCGTCCATTCCAGGAAGATAAATTAATAAGGTCGAGGAGACTTGAGAAGATTTAAAGGAAAGAAATTTGAGTTTTGCGGATTGGTGTTTCATTAATTACCAATTAAACGACAGAAGAAAAGGCTACTCGATGGTCATAAAGACAATCTTGAGCTTTGATCACCCCATTATTATCAACCCAAACTAAAGAAATTTCAACAACTTGATGATTCTCTAAAGAAACTAAAGAAAAATTTCGTAATTTCTCCCCGTCTTTTTCAATAACACGAGGGACATTCGCTGCATTTAAGTAAACCGTTCCATTGTGATGATTTTTCACTCTAGTTCGCAGTTGGGAACGAGTATGACGTAAACGATGGTGCATATGACCAAAGGTTACTAAAGGAATATTTTTCCCCAGAAGATAAGTTTTTTCAATCGCTTCGGCAAAATCAGGATCACCATGATCACCCCCTAAAGGTTGCCAGTCTCTTCCACACATTGCTTCAGGATTTTCTCCTAATCCTGCGGGGCCATTATGTCCGAGGAAAATAACCGTTTCATAGGTAGTTTGTTGGGAGGCAGATAGGATTTTTGCTGTAGATTCAGCAAAGTTAGTTACATCATAGCGGTCGCGTAAAAATTCCTTATTTTTCCATTCTGGGCCACCCCAACTATAGGGACGACTCCCGACAACGGATAAATTAAATTCAGGGAAATCTAGCTTATCATAACCAACATGAATGTCTCCTAATAAATCTAATTGATCTTGTAACCAATCTTCTGTATTTCGATTGTAAGGACATTGTTTTCGTCCCCAAGCAGAGGCAGTATACCAAGCATCATGATTCCCCATAATCACCGCTTTCGGAATTGATAATTCCGTAATTAAGCGAACAATAGGGACAGATTCATTGCCAAAATCTCCCACAAATAAAGCAAGATCAATGTTTAACTGTTCTAATGCGAAATTATCCTCCTCATCCCATTGATCGTGAATGTCTCCAATAACGGCAATGGTCAGGGTTTGATTGTGATGAATAGCCATGCTGCTTTTATTATAAATATTTTCTCTCGTTTAATAGCATAAACGGAGTTAGCCTCATTCAGCAATAGGCTGGTTGCTTCAACAGAGAAATAAGTAATGGGTAAGCTTGAAAATTCTGTAATGTATCACCTATAATTCTGATAGCGATCGCCTTTACAAAACTTGACTTAACGATGACCCGAAACACTTATCAATGGACTATCGATATAATATTTATTGGTTAATTTAATTTTCTAAGGCAACTTTAAAGAAAGAACTAACCGAAAAAAAAGCCATCTGCTATAATAATTTGTCAACCCTTCTTTAATCCCCTCTTAATCAAGATTTAGAGTGTGATCTTAGGTAACAACTAACGGATAATTTATTAATGTTTTCATCATCTAAAAATTCTCCCCTTCTGAACGAAGATTAACCGATCCTGGAGGATTAAGAAATAAATTTCCTGCAGCATCATTAGAATAAATACAGTCAATTCTGGGTTTACTCTCCAAAGTACCGACAAATCCGAATGTATTCATCCGATTTCGACAATCTCTGACCTGTTCTGCTGTAATTAAGCGTTTTTGTTCCAATAAGGTCATATTAGACTGACGTAACACACAACCAGGTTGCATCGCAGGTTGAGTCACATAAACACTAAAGGGGTTTAAGGTGATAAATACCCGCAAATCGCTCACAATAGCACTAGCACCATATTGTACACATAGTTCCGCATTGGGCGCACTTTTATCAATTACTTCCCGTGAGGCTACATTTTGGGGGTCAAAACTCGCACTAGAACTGACACCAATCCCTACTCCAATCCCTAAGACGAAAATCCCCCCAAATAAGGCGATCGCCCCATAATTAAACTTAGGTACTTTTGGTTCTGGATCTGGGTAACGGGAAGGGTTGGAACGGGGGTCAGAGTAACGAGGTGGGGGTCTACGGGCCATAATCTTTATTGCTTGATATTCCTCTAGTGTACTTTTTTTCTTGAACAATCGTGCGGTGAATTTTTGGGGATGCTATATATTGCTTATGGTTGGCAAGGCCAAGGTTAAGAAATATAGTATTGACTACAAATATTTGTTGTTAATGCTGTTCCCTGTTACCTTGTATTAAATAGAGAATTTAAAGATTTTTCCCAGTCAGTTGTTGTATCTATTATTTTAACATATTCTTGCTCAATTTCATTAAATAATTCGGCTTTTTTTGCTTGTTCTTCTAATAAATTAGGAGTGGCATCAGAAATATCATCAGTTCGTTTACAAAGGCGATCAATTAAGACTTCTCTGGGGGCATCGCAGTATAAAATTGTCAGGGGAATCTGATTATTTTTGGACCAATTAATTACAAGTTCCCGCCAAATATGACGATCAAATTTAGCATCTAAAATCACAGAAAACCCATGTTGTGCTAGAATTTGGCCCAATTCAATTAAGCGATTATAGGTTTTTTCATTCATTTCTTGAGTATAAATGTCATCGCCCCCAGTTTGGTTTAAGGGAATTCCTGTTAAGTGTTTACGGAGAGCATCAGAGCGAATTAAAATACCATTGATCTGCTTAGCAAGGTATTTTGCAATGGTGGTTTTACCGGAACCCGATAACCCTGACATTAGGATAATTTGCCCTTGATGTTGTTGGGTATATTGCCAAGCAAGATGATAATAATTAGCGGCAGTTTGGGTTGCTTCTTGTTTTTCTTTTTGGGAAATATTGGGGTCATCAAGCAACATTGAATTGACTTTTGCTCTTACATAAGCTTGACGAGAAAGATAAACTGGTAAGACTGGCAAACCTTCCCAGTCTCCGGTATATTCTAGATAGGTATTGAGAAAAATATTACTGAAGTCTTGACGGTTTCTTGCGTCTAAATCCATGACAGTAAATGCTACATCAAACATCACATCAACTAAACGGAATTCTTCGTTAAACTCAATGCGATCAAATAGTTGGATTTTGTCATGCCATAAACAAATATTTTTTAGATGTAAATCTCCATGACACTCTCTTATTTTATCATGCTTTCTTCGATTTTCAAATAGTTTTTTATTGGCTGAAAAATAGCGATCTGTAAATTGTTTAGTTTCCTGATATTGTTGTTTACTTTGTGCAATGCCGATATATTTTTCAGTGCGCTGATAATTTTCATCAATGGATTTTTTGATTATTTCAATGTCACCAAAACTGCGAATATAATCATTCGTTTTAGTGTTTTTATGGAATTCTGCTATGGTTTTTCCAAGTTCTTTTAGATGATATTCTTGTAATTTTCCGGCTTCAAATAGATTAATTAATAAACAGTTTTGAGGAAATTGATTCATCTTTAAAATATAGTCAATAATTTCTCCCTCGCCTGATAAATTTAATTGCTTATTATCGTCAGTAATTGGTAAAACTTCTAAATAAATATCTGGTGCGATCACTTGATTCATGTTCAACTCTTGGGTTAAAAAATGTTGCCGTTTATCGAGAGTTGAATAGTTGAGAAATCCAAAATTAACAGGTTTCTTGAGTTTATAAGCATAATCTCCCGTTAAAAAAACAACTGATGAATGGGTTTGCATAACTTCAATCGGTGTTTTAACTGAATGGGGATAAAATTCAGGATTTTGAAGTTTTTTTATTAAGGTCGAAATATCCATATTATTAATAAAGTCAACGAACAATTATTGAGGAATAAATGATTGATTTTCTGAGGGGAGTAACCCTTTTTGTAAAATGCGATCGCAGACAAATAATGTCCCTCCACCAACACAAAAAGGAATCGTTAATAAATTAACAAAAGGAATAGCAATTAAGAATAAACAAACTAGAGAAAATCCTGCACTTGCTGGCAAACTTTTCCAAATAATTCCTAATTTTTCTCTAAATTTAAGTCGTCTTCTTTCTAATGGTGCATCAAAAAAATCTAAACAAAGAATTGTTCCTGTTAAGATCATTCCACCCATAGGAGAAAGTAAAGTCCCAAACCCTGGTAAAACATTTAAGAAAAACAATAAAAATCCGAGACTAATAATTAATACTAATTTTTTAATTTCAAAAAGAATTGCTCGCCAAATATCTCCCATAAATCCAACTTCAATAACTTGAACATTTCCTGTTGTAATTTTTTCTAATTCTTCTGATAACTTACCATACCAAGGCGCACCTAAAATCACCCCAAATTGAACCAACAAAAATCCCGTTAAAACCAATAATAAAATCCCAAATATTATTCGTAATAAAAATCCCAAAACAACAATTAAATAATCTAAACCTCCTAACCAACTAGGAAGGTTAACTAAGAAAAGATCAAGACGTTGAATAATGGTGTCAGTTAAGACTTGAGTTAATTCCCAACCAAACAAAAATAACCCAACATCAAGAAAAATAGCAATAACAAAATTAAGGAGAATAGGAACAATAATATAGGATAAAAGACGAGAATGGGACTTAAAGACTCCCAACAGTCGAAAAGGATAACTCATTCCTGATAAAAACCCAAATCCTGTCAGAATTTGTAACATAGTAATTCTCTTGGTTCTAGCAAAAATATTTTATCATGTCTTGACTTTATTTTAAAATAGAAAATAGAGACGTAAAAATTCACGTCTCTACCGAAGTACCAAACTTACCAAACTCTTAAAATTTTCGTTATTGCTTGGGCAATAGTCCAACTTTAACATTAAGATTTAGGGAATTGCCATTGCGTTCAATTTGTAAGGGTAATGTTTCACCAACCTCTACTTTATCAACCGCTTGTTGTACTTCTCCAGGATTTTTTAGAGGTTGTTGTTCAATTGATTGTAAGACATCTCCCGCTTTTAAACCTGAGCGATCTGCTGGAGAATTTGGCATAACCTTAACAATTAAGACTCCTGAGTCAGCATTAACTTTGATGCCCTCAGTTTCTTGCAATTTTTCTTTAATTTCAGGGGTAATTTCTACCATCTGAATTCCCAAATAAGGATGTTCTACTTTACCAGTAGCAATTAATTTTTTGGCAATTTGTTCAGCCTTATTAATGGGAATAGAAAAACCAATTCCTTGGGCATCTTTAATAATAGCTGTATTGATTCCGATCACTTCACCCCTTGCATTGAGAAGTGGGCCACCTGAATTTCCAGGATTAATGGCTGCATCAGTTTGAATAAACTCAACTCTTTTATCTCCGACTCCCACTTGAGAACTTAACCGTCCTGTAGCACTAACAATTCCCGTCGTTACCGTATTATCTAACCCTAATGGATTACCGATAGCAATTGCCCATTCTCCCACCTGAAGATTGTCAGAATTACCAGCTTTAACGGTAGGTAAATTATCAGCTTCAATTTTAATCACAGCCACATCAGTAACCGGGTCAGTTCCTAATACTTTGCCTGTGAAAGAGCGGCCATCTTTTAAAGTGACTGTCACTTCACTAGTCCCATCAACCACATGAGCATTAGTTAAAATTTTCCCATCCTGACTTAAAATAAAACCTGACCCCGTTCCCCGTTGAATTTGACTATCAGGAACATTAGGCATTTGTGAGCCAAAAAAGCGACGAAAAGCCGGATCTTCAAGCATCGGTGGGACTTCAGCTTTCACTGTACGAGAAGCATCAATTCGCACTACTGCCGGCCCCACTTCCTTAACCACATCGGTAACAAAATTTTCCGAACTTAAAGGAGGAATAGCCGCTAATTGATTTTGAGCAAATGCGGGTTGTGAACCAGTTATATTTTTGCTTGCTTCTGCCAAGAGATTGGGATAACTAAAAGCGACAGTTCCCCCAATACCCACCCCCATTCCTAATAATACCAAGGACAAAGAAGTGATGGGTTTTTGCCAAAAGGAAGGTTGAGATTTTTTTAGGTTAGGTTGTAGATAAGAGGAGTTTAAAGTGTCGTCTTTCATCATTGTCGTTATTTTAAGGTTAATAATAGGAAGAAAAGTCAGTCCAGTGAGGAGCGACTTGATCGGAAAACAGCTTTGGACTGACATTTTTAATATAAACTGGGGAGATGACAACCCTGTGACACTGTTATGACATTTTGGTGTCAAAAATAGAGGGTAAACTGGTGAACTACTCAGATATTGCTTTGGCTAATTTAGGATATTCAAACAATTCTCGAATCTTCTTGCGTTAAAATTTCTAGAATCAACTGGCCTTAACCATTAGTCAGAGGATTGAGTAAACTAAACATTAGAATAAATTTGAATCCCTCCTTAAAGATCAATCATGTTATCCATTCCCGTCCCAGTCATTAAAAGCACCTTCGGAACCATCGGCTGTACCCTTGCCGTCATCATGAGTATCATCGCCCTCAAAGGCATCCCCAAAACCGCCCAGGCCCAAACTGCACCCCCACCTCCCAATAGTCCCCTAACCGTCCGTTCCGACATCCAAGAAGCCAACTCAGAAACCGGAGTCGTCACCGCAAGAGGAAACGTACAAATCTTCTATCCTTCCCGTGATATTCAAGGAACCTCAGCCCAAGCTCAATATTTTAGCCGAGAACGCCGTTTAGTTCTCACAGGTAATGTTTATGTTCTCCAAGAGGGAAACAGTATGCGGGCCGAAACCATGACCTATTTAATTGACGAAGGCCGCTTTATTGCCACCCCAGAATCTGCTCAACAGGTAGAATCAATATATTTAGTCACCGAAGCGGAAGACAGTCCCCCAGAACCCACCCCCGTTGCTCCCCCTCCTGTCTTCGATACTCCCTTGCCTACCCCCGACTTCTAACCTAAACTATGACGCTCATTTTAGAAAACATTCATAAAGTCTACGGAAAACGCCAAGTTGTCAACCGAGTCAACATCAAAGTGGCCCCTGGTGAAATTGTGGGACTCCTTGGCCCTAATGGGGCCGGCAAAACCACCACCTTTTATATTGCTACCGGCCTCGTCAAACCCAATAAAGGCAAAGTTTGGCTTAACCAAAAAGAAGTTACTCGCTTACCCCTAAATAGACGGGCCCGCTTAGGCATTGGTTATATGACTCAACAGGCCAGCATTTTTCGTCATTTGAGTGTCCTAGAAAATATTCAATTAGCCCTCGAACAAACTAATGTCCCCTTTCGACAACGAACCCAACGCCTCCATGATCTCTTGAGAGAGTTTCGCCTAGAAAAAATCGCTAATACCCAAGGTTCTCAAGTCTCAGGGGGAGAAAGACGCAGGACAGAATTAGCCAGATCTTTAGCGGTGGGCCAAGACGGGCCAGATTTTTTATTATTAGATGAACCCTTTGCCGGAGTTGACCCCATTGCTGTCTCAGAAATTCAAACCATGATCGCCCAATTACGCGATCGCAAAATGGGAATTTTGATCACGGATCACAATGTGCGAGAAACCCTGGCCATTACCAACCGCGCCTATATTATGCGGGATGGTCAAATTTTAGCGGCCGGTAGTGCCGAAGAACTTTATAACAATTCCCTAGTGCGACAGTATTATTTAGGGGAAAACTTCCAACTCTAAACCCACACATCTCATGGATATCGGTCAAGCAAACCCCGTTAAAATCAAGTTGAAACCCCAGATCCCCGGCCTCTCGATCATGGATCGTTACCTGTTTATTGAACTCCTTCTACCCTTTTTGTTTGGGATGGGGATTTTTACCTCTCTGGGCCTTTCCATTGGGACATTATTCGATCTGGTACGTCGTGTTACTGAATCAGGACTTCTCCTCTCTGTGGCCCTAAAAATCCTCTTATTAAAAATGCCTGGATTTATTAGTTTGGCCTTTCCGATGGGGATGCTACTCGCTTCTTTGATGGCCTATAGTCGTTTATCTAGTGATAGTGAACTGATTGCCCTCAGAAGTTTAGGGATCAGTGTTTATCGTTTGGTGATTCCGGCGATTTTCTTTAGTTTAGTGGTGACAGGATTTGCCTTTGTGGTTAATGACTGGGTGGCCCCGGCCGCTACCCATGAAGCTGCTGTTACCTTAGAAAAAGCAGTTAATCAGGAACGTCCCGATTTTAAAGAACGCAATATTGTCTATCCTGAATATAAAACGATTCAAGATGAAGATGGTCAAGATTTATCTATATTAACCAGGCTATTTTATGCTGAAGAATACAATGGGGAAAATATGACAGGGTTGACTATTTTGGATCGTACCCAAGAAGATGTTAACCAAATTGTCACTGCCGAATCAGCTACTTGGAATCTTTCAACGAATACCTGGGATTTTTTTAATGGGACGGTTTATATTATTGCTCCCGATGGTTCCTATCGTAATATTGTACGCTTTGAACATCAACAATTAGCCTTACCTCGCGCCCCCTTAGATTTGGCAAATCGTCGCCAAAATTTCACAGAAATGACCATCAGTGAAACAAGAGAATATCTCCAAGCGATGAAATTGAGTGGGGATGAAAAACGGGTACGAAAAGTCCAGGTGCGTTTACAAGAAAAGTATGCTTTGCCCTTTGTTTGTTTAGTTTTTGGCCTGGTAGGGGCAGCGATTGGAGTCAGACCCCAAAATACTAATAAAGCGACCAGTTTTGGGATTTGTGTTGGCCTGATTTTTGCCTATTATCTGCTCTCTTTCGTGGCTAGTTCCCTCGGTATTTGGGGCATTTTAAATCCATTTTTCGGGGCCTGGTTGCCTAATCTTTTGGGATTGGGCGCAGGTGGTTTATTATTAGTTCAATCAGCAAGTTTACGATAATCTGTTTATGTCCCAAACCCAAACCTTGATTATTGGTTGGCTTTATCCTAATCTGATGAGTACCTATGGCGATCGCGGTAACGTTATCTGTCTACAAAGGCGTTGTCAATGGCGTGGTATTCCAGTAACTATCAAACCTCTAGATCAACAAGCGGAAGTGTCTCAATTTTCTGAGGTTGATTTAATTGTCGGGGGTGGGGCCCAAGATCGTCAACAAGAATTAGTCATGCGGGACTTAAAAGGGGCAAAAGCAGCAGCATTAAAGGCTAAATTAGATGAGGGAACCCCAGGGGTGTTTACTTGTGGTTCCCCGCAATTATTGGGCCATTATTATGAACCCGCTTTAGGACAACGCATTGATGGGTTAGGATTATTAGATTTAGTTAGTAAACATCCGGGCCCCGACGCTTCCCGTTGTATTGGTAATGTGGTCTTTGAAATTACGGCTTCTCCCTTAGCTGAAGATTTAAGCAAAATGTTAGGAAAACCTCCGATAATTATTGGGTTTGAAAATCATGGGGGACGGACTTACTTAGGGGATGTTCAACCTTTGGGAAAGGTGCTTAAAGGTTATGGTAATAATGGGGAAGATGGTTATGAAGGGGCTTTTTATCGTCAGGCGATCGCTACTTATTCCCATGGCCCCTTATTACCCAAAAATCCTTTTCTGGCTGATTGGTTAATTAAAAGAGCTTTACAAAAAAAATATCAAACTGAAGTTACTTTAAGTCCCCTAGATGATACTTTAGCCTATCAAGCTAGAGCAACTATGTTAAAACGCTTAGAAATGGCTGCTTAAGGTGAGATAGTAATGAGGTGGTGATACCAAATCCGGTTACACTGCTGGCTGTTCACCTTGACTTTCAATGTAATGACGCAAAATTGAGTTGATTAAAGCTTTGTATTCACCACCTTGAGCTTGGAACCACTCCAACACATCAGGTTCAATCTGAACTAACTGCTGTGCTTGGGATGCAGGAATTCTTAAAGTAGCCTTTTCAAAAAACTCCTCTGTCAATGGTGGAATATCAGAGTAATCAATTGTTTCATCATCTATTGCCTCTAGTGCTGCCCAATTAGTACGAGAGGTATTGCTTAAGTCTTTGTCGTTCATATCGATTTGCCCTTCTTGCTGAAATGACAATTATCTCAACATCTCTCTAAGTTCTGGAGGAACTTGTGGATTAAGCTTTTGCTGCCTCCACTCAAGAAGAAATTTGTGTGCTACCCGCTCTATGGTATCGATTCTTTGAGCAACTTCCCTAACTGTTTCAATGTCTATCGGCTGCGTACCATGAGCAATTGTTTTGCGAACTTCATAATTATCATCAATCCATTGTGTTTGTCCTTTAATAATTTCCCAATCTTCACATTCACCCCACAAGGCTTTGAAGCTTTCCCAAGTTTGGCTTTTTGAACCCTTTGCTTTTCCTTCAGGTATCTGAGGATGATATTTGCTTGCCACTATTTCAATTGCGTTCCAAAAAGCCAAGAACTTGTCAAAGGGATCTTCGGTATGTAAACCCTTACCATACCACCCCAAGGCTCTCAAGAAAGTCGTCTCGGTTGAAGCCAAAAGCCGCGCTTCTTTAAATGCCTCTTGCCATTCTTCTTTTCTGACCCTTCTTAAGGTTTTATGAGTTGCATTGCTAATGTTTTGGCGATCACGAAAGTTTAAATAGAGTGGTTGATTGATTTGGACTGCGAGTGCATCGAGCATTTGACCGAAAAATAAAATTGCTGCCTCACGAGCAAGTTGTTCTGTTGGTGCATAAGCTGTAACAGTTGCTCCTACTCCTGAAGTTGATCGATTTCGTCGAATTTCAATGTCACTGTAGAAGGGATCAGGCAATCGAAAGCCCTTTAACTCATTCAAACGCAGCGTTTTCTCAACTGTAATTGAACCGTATACAGTGAGTCTTACTTCCCAAATAGGTATTTCCGGCATAGCTTTAATAGAATTTTCATAGCTAGTCAAATTCTACTCACCCTGAAATCGGAAAGTCACAGGTTTTCTAAACCTTAAACACACAACACATAATTTTTAATTACTGTCACCATCGAGGATTGAGCAGCCTAACTTATAATTGTATCGCAGTTGCTGTACAATATCTCGTATGAGGTTATAATAAGGCAAATCACGGATAAATGTCCACTTCTTCCTATTCCCCCTCTGAATCTCCTTTCCTCAATCAAGTTAGGCCTACTATTCGACTAATACTTCCCAATTAGTGCGAGAGGTATTGCTCAACTCTTTGTCTTTCATAGTTCTTCAATAGATTTCATTGGAAAGTATAGCTTAATAGGATTTTGCTTAAATTGTTGAAAGCCATACTTTTTATAGAAATTTAAGGCTTGCTCATCTAAAGCTTCAGCTATCACAGCTAGAGAGGCCACTTGTTTAGAGACATCCAGCGACTTTTTAAGAGCATCCAACAACATCAACTCCCCGAATCCCTTGCCCTTATGTTTATAATCTACAGCTAAACGACCCAACAGTGTAGCTGGCAATCGTGGGTAACGGGGCAGGCGTTTTGCAAAAGCTTCGTCTAGATCTGTAATATCAAGAGTGAATGAAGAGAGCGTGTAATATGCCAATATGTTAAAATTAGGCTCATCAAATAAAACGAACACAGTTGTAACTCGCTTTTTGAGATCTTGAGATGCCTGCTGACGTATGTAATTGTCTAAGCTATCCTTTCCACAGGAAAACCCTTTACGAATATGCTTACGAGCATTAAGCGGCTCGATCCTTACAACCATCAATCTGACATTACTTGCTTATAGCGTATAGCGGCTGATTTCAGAGAATCATTAGGCTTTGGAGGATTAAGGAGTGCATCGACAAAAGCTTCGCTATCCTCAACACTCAGCTTAAGTGTTTGGTGTTTCTGAATGACTCGACTAGCTTCTGCTTGAACACTTGCAACAACAAAATCTGTCAAAGTACGCCCTTCCAGATTTGCAGCTTTCTGAAAGAGAGCTTTAGTTTCTGGGGTGATACGAGCCTCAAGTCTGGCCATTTGTTTTGAATGATTCACATTAGCCATATCGACGAACCATATATATTATTAAAGGATTACAACTTTCATACTATACGGCAATTTGCCGTATGTCAACTCTGGAGCCGTCGTAAAATAATTATGACTCAAAAAAATCATACCAGTTTATCAATTCCCCGTATTTTAGATGCTAACCTTGATCGCGCTAGAGAAGGATTAAGAATAATAGAAGAATGGTGTCGCTTTGGTCTGGAAAATAGTAACCTCGCCGAAAAATGTAAGCAAATGCGTCAAGAAATTGCTAATTGGCATGGTTCAGATTTACGCATGGCGAGAGATACTCCTAATGATCCAGGAACAGAATTATCTCATCCACAAGAGGAAAAAAGAAGCAGTATTGATCAACTACTACAAGCTAATTTATGTCGGGTTCAAGAAGCTTTACGGGTATTAGAAGAATATGGCAAACTTTATAATCCTAACATGGGAATTACGTTTAAACAAATGCGCTATAAAGTCTATACTTTAGAAAGTGATTTATTACAATGTTACCGTTACCAAAAATTAACAAATGCTAATTTATATCTGGTAACATCTCCTTCTGAAAATATATTAAAAATTGTTGAAGCTGCTTTACAAGGAGGCTTAAAATTAGTACAATATAGAGAGAAAAATGCGAATGATATTATTCGCCTAGAAATCGCTCACAAGCTCTGTGAATTATGTCATCAATATGATGCCCTATTTATTATGAATGATCGGGTTGATATCGCTCTAGCTGTTAAAGCAGATGGAGTACATTTAGGACAACAAGACATTCCCATTGCCTTAGCTAGACAAATATTAGGGCCTAATAGAATTATCGGACGTTCCACTACAAATGAGCAAGAAATGGCCAAAGCGATCGCAGAAGGAGCAGACTATATTGGGGTTGGGCCAGTGTATGCAACCCCAACCAAAGCAGGTAAAAAACCCGCAGGATTAGACTATGTTAATTATTCAGCAAAAAAGTCTCCGGTTCCTTGGTTTGCCATTGGGGGAATTGATACAATTAATATTAATGAAGTCATGGCAGCAGGGGCGAAACAAATGGCAGTTGTTCGCGCAATTATGGAAGCAGAAGATCCCCAAAAAATCACCGAAGAATTGTTAACTAAACTCACAATAAATTAGAATATGAATACAAGAGAAACCATCAGTTTACAAGTCAATGGAAAACCAGAAACCTGTTCCCCTCAAACTATTTTGCCCCAATTTTTAGTAAATTTGGGTTTAAATCCTCGTTTAGTTGCTGTCGAATACAATGGAGAAATTTTACACAGACAATATTGGGAAAATACCGAATTAAAAACAGGCGATCGCTTAGAAATTGTCACCATTGTTGGCGGAGGGTAAATGAAGTCAGAAGTCAGAAGTCAGAATGAAAAAAATATCTAATAATAATTAAACAATATGGCGAATCAAACTCTAGGACTTGCACCCAATTTATACCAATATTTTCAGACTGTTTCTGTGAGAGAATCAGAAATACTTAAACAACTGCGACAAGAAACAGCAAAACATCCCATGGCCATGATGCAAATTGCCCCAGAGCAAGGACAATTTATGGCTTTATTAGTGCAATTAATGGGAGCAAAAAAAACCTTAGATATTGGGGTATTTACAGGCTATAGTGCCTTAGTTGTTGCCTTAGCTTTACCGCCAGATGGTCAAATAATTGCCTGTGATGTTGATGAAGAAACGACAAAAATTGCCCAACATTATTGGGAAAAAGCAGGAGTCGCCAATAAAATTGATTTACGCATAGCACCCGCATTAGAAACCTTAGATAAACTGATAGGAGAAGGACAAAGTAACACCTTTGATTTTGCCTTTATTGATGCCGATAAAAGCAATTATGATAATTATTACGAAAAAGCCTTATGGTTAGTCAGAGAAGGGGGATTAATTGCCGTTGATAATGTGTTGTGGGGGGGTAAAGTTGCTGAATCTGAGATACAAGATAATCGAACCCAAAAAATTCGTGCTTTTAATGAAAAACTGCACCAAGATCCCAGAATTAACCTTAGTTTAGTTCCTATTGCTGATGGGTTAACCTTAGCCTTAAAAAAATAAAAAAACAGGTTTTATTGATCAGCGATCGCTGTTATTTTCTACTGAATTTGGTTGTAAATGGGGTTTATAAAATTCAATCCCACAACGTTTAGCATTTTCAGCCATACGACGGATATAGACGCTTCTTGCTTCGATTTCATCCGGGGTATCTCGATGAGACACCATGAAGCGTGCTAACTCCTCACGACTCATGGCCTCGAAATTGGGTTTACTCATGATCCATTATCTCTAAAAAAATTTAATATAACATAAAAAACCCCCGTCTTTTGACGGGGGACGTATCGAAATGATACGAACTCAGCAATCGGAAAAATCAAACTTAGATGCGAATACTGCCCCCATCAAACAGAGGAATTGTCATGGAAAAGTTTTCCCCATAGGTTAACTTTTGTTCTTGGAGAATACCGATCGCAACTTGTTCCCCAAGACGGAGAGATTCAATATAATCTGTGAAGTAGTGAACCCCGGCCCAATTCCGTCCAATAGCAATATTTGCGGCGATTTTGTTTAATTCCCCTTCAACTGTTAAAGGTTTATCTAAGGTCACGGGTTCTAATTTACTACCATCGGCACTAGGTTGAAAAGCAAAATTTAAGGTAGCACCCGCATCAAAAAATGCCTTGAGAATGGTAACACAAGCACCCGCAACGGTGGCATGACCCGCACCATAAGCCGGGTGCATGGGGGAACCTTCAGGAAAAGCCATAGGCAGCAAATAAGAAGCCTTGTAACAATTATTAGCATCACTGGTGCGATCGCTAAATTTCTGGTTTTGTTTGCAGTTATGGTCAGCCACTGCCTTCAAAAGACCTTCCCCTAAACCATCTACTAGGGGTTTAATGGCTTCAATGCCTTTGGTATCATCATTAACATACCGTGTCACCCAACCGCTAACAGCTTCAGGCCGCAGACGACGATGGACATTAAACTTCTGGAAACGTACCGCTTTGAGGGCGCGGGTTGCCACTTCTGTTACTAAAGACAGGATATGAGGGCCACCAAATTGAGCAAACCCTTGTTGTTTATCCTTAAAATCAGCCCCTTGGAAGGGAATACCGGGATCAAAGGGAATTTTTAGCCCCAACATGATTAAACAAGCATTCAAATAGGCTTCATAGAGAGCATCATAATGGACGTAGGTGGCTAAATCACGGGGTGTAGCCATAAAACGATAAGGGGCGGGCGTTTCAGAATAAGTTTCTATGCCTCGTAAATCTGCCCCATTTTGGACATCCACCCAAGCTTCCCAAGTTGTCATATAATCTTTTAGAGGTTCAGCTACCCGTATTCGTTGATCGACGCGGATAGCACCATAGGCAATATAGCCATCACTGAGAGACTGTATATTTTCTAGTCCTTGATTTCCGACTAAAAGAAATTGAGATAAGTATGGCCCTACATTATCCCCAGGTGCAATACCTCGGAATACTGTTTGCTTGGTAAAGGGGCCCCGTAACCGTTTTTGCTCAGCATCGGTTAAATGAATGTAATTAGTGGCTTGATTTTTAATCCAAGGAGACTGGTTAAGTAAATCAACAACTTTTTGAACTTCAGTAGAACTATTAAAATTGGCAAAGGGAACATCTCTTAAAAGAGCCATGCCATAGATTTCAATCATTTCTGTGATTAATTCTTCACTGTCCAATTCAGGAGCAGGAGGCATAGTCAAAGATTGAGAATCAGGCCCTTGTAAATCAAAGGTAGAACCGGCCCCCGCACTTTCCCAAGCTCGAACAGGAACTTTGCACCCTTTGCTGGTTTGAGCAATGTGGGATTGCCATTTAGGAAAGGGTACTCCATCTTGGTTAGGTGGGCCTAGGGGAGTATCCCGGAAGTCACGCACATCCCCTGAATCAATACCCCGTACAAACTGTTGATAGTCCTCAGCATTAACGATCACACCTGTTTTTTCGCAATGGGGTAATCCTTTGCTATAGTTGGCCAGATGGGTGGGTTTATTCTCACTGTTGCGATAGCGAAACTCCTCCCCATTGCTAATATGAAGGGGATGGGGGCGTTCACTAGCAACTTCAGCAGCATCACGGCGAATTCTGAGGGCTTCTATTCTGCGATCGTCCATAAAATTCTCCTAAAGATTCAGGGTGCTAGGTTCATACTGACAACAAGGGGTACTTCATTAAGTGGGCATCGGGTTCCGGAAATTTACCGAGTCAGTGGCACAAATCTCACGGGGAACATTGACTGCTGAACCCATACATCAACGGTTTTTTTGAGGATTAATAGTTCTTGGGAGAAGGTACCAACGGGAATTATTATCCTCCCGTTTGTAGCGAGTTGCTCTTTCAATTGAGGGGGAATATTTGGCGGAGCAGCAGTCACTAAAATGGCATCATAAGGCGCATATTCTGCCCAACCGAGATAACCGTCATCGACTTTACTATGAATATTATGATAGCCAAGCTCTTGTAAAATATGACTCGCTATTTCGGCTAATTCGGGGATGATTTCAATAGTATAGACTTCTTGGGCTAATTCCCCTAAAATAGCTGTTTGATAGCCAGAGCCTGTGCCAATTTCTAGCACCTTATCTTGAGGCGAAATCTCAGCCGCTTCGGTCATGGCAGCCACAATATAAGGTTGAGAAATGGTCTGATATTTTAAGTCTGTTTCTACAGTTCTGCTAATATTTTCTGCAATCCCTTCATAAAAATCTTAAAGCTGTGAGATGTATTTTTTTCTAACTTGTCCACTTCTAGATATTGACCTATTTTTCTTGAACCACTTATTTGCTGATAATTACTAACCAATTTTGGAATAATTCTAGGTAACAAAATATCTAACAGTGCTTTCATAGAAGCTTCTTCCAGTAAAAAAACTAAATCATAGTCATCGTTCATGTTGGATCAATACCTCCAAAAAGTCCCTGTTTCCATAAATACCCAGGTAGATCTCCTTCTTGAAATAGATTATTTAATAATTCTTGTTCAGAAGCACGATAAACTTTTGTAATTCCTTCATGTTTTTCTAACCAAAATATATTATTCAAATCAACAGCATTAAGAAAATCAGGAGAGTGAGTGCTAACAAAAACCTGTCCTTCTGAACGGGTATAAGCTTCAAATTCTTCAGCTAATTCTTGTAATAATAAAGGATATAATTGATTTTCTGGTTCTTCGACACATAAAAGAGGATGGGGATTCGGATCATGCAATAAAACAAGGTAGGCAAACATTTTAATGGTTCCATCAGAAACATAACGAGCAATAAAAGGATCATGAAAAGATTCATCTTGAAACTTTAGAATTAAACGTCCATCGTCAGTTTCTTTTGCTTCTACTTTAGAAACTCCAGGAACTCTTTGCTTCATTTTTTCTAAAATATGCTCAAAAATATCTTTGTGATTTTCATAAATATATTGAGCAACTAAAGGTAAGTTATCTCCTGTTGTGGATAAATGTTCTGCATATCCAGCATCTTTACTACCTCTAGCAGCACTGATATGAAAATCAGATACGTGCCAATTTTCGATTAAAAGTCGAAATGCACTAGCAGCTTTAAAGCGTTGAAATTGTCCAAGTCCTTTAATCGCTAAAATATCTTTTGCGTCAAGTGTTTGTTCTTCACGAGTTAGTTGTTCCTCTGTTTTATCAAAATCTTCTTCATTTGTTATAGCATAACCTTTACCATTCTTAAAGTCTAGAAAATGAAAAGGAGATCCTTGACTACCACGTTTATAACGAAGAATTTCTCTTTTTACTATAGGTTTATTATTTTCTAAACCAATTTCTAGAACATAGGTAACTAATCTTTCTTTGTCAAGAATTTCCATCCTAAATTTAATTTCAAAATAAATTTCTTCGTCTTCATGTCCTCGTGTAATTACTTCTTTAAATCCTCCTCTAAGTTGTAAACTTTGACGAACATTATTTTTGAGAGAATCTCTTAAAAAACCAAAGATATCAAAAAGCGTACTTTTCCCTGTACCATTTGCACCAACAAATACACAAAATCTTGGAATATTACTAATAGTAATATTTTGAAAAGCCTTATAATTTTTAATAGTCAAGGAAGTGATTTGCATGATTATTGATTGATTTAAAACACAAAACTATTTTATTCTTTTCATATTAAGGGAAAGGTGCGCTATTAACGCACCTTAATAGTCCCTAAAATTCACCCACTAAAGCATCATTACACCGTTCACAAATTGTCGGATCATCTTTAAATTCTCCGACTTTTGTAGAATAGTTCCAACAGCGATCGCACTTCTCTCCTTCTGCTTTTATTACCCCCACAGAAACTAAGTCAGACTCGCTTTGATAGTCTGCCTTTTTAAGGTTTTCTAAACTATCCACTAATTCCACTTGAGAAGCTAAGACAAAATAGCGTAATTCATCCACTTTATTCCCCGTTAAACTATCATCAGGGTTGAATGCTTCGAGTTGTTTTCTCAAGTCTTTATCTGAGACATAAAGTAACACTTTTGCATCCAAAGATGACCCGATCGCTTTCTCATTTCTGGCCTGTTCAAGAACCTTATTGACTTCTGCTCTAATTTGCCGTAATTTTGCCCAGGAAGCCCCTAAGTCTGGGTTTTCCCACTGTTTTGATGTTTTGACCCATCCTGCCTCAAAAACTGATTTATAAGGGGTTTCGTAGGGTAAGAATTGCCAAATATCTTCGGCCATGTGACATAATACAGGAGCAATTGCTTTAGCTAAACTTTCTACAGCGACTGCTAATACTGTTTGACAACTGCGACGACGGATAGACTCAGGATGAGAAATATAGAGTCTATCTTTGGCAATATCTAGATAGAAATTAGATAAATCTACCACACAGAAATTTTGGACAGTTTGGAAGAAACGGAAGAATTGATAAGTTTCAAACGCATCTGTTACCTCTGTGAAAACTTCGGTGATGCGATGTAACATATATTGATCTAATTCCGGCAATTCCTCATAAGCAACTGTATGCTTTTTCGGATCAAAATCATGTAAGTTGCCTAATAAAAATCGCGCTGTATTGCGAATTTTGCGGTAAACATCTGATAATTGCTTCAAGATGGTTTGTCCAACGGGAACATCTGAAGAATAATCTACCGATGACACCCATAATCGTAACACATCTGCCCCATAAGGCGGTTCTTGTTTCTGATTTTTACCCCCATTAATAATGATTTGAGGATCAACGATATTTCCTTCTGATTTACTCATCTTTCGTCCTTTTTCATCTAAGACGAAACCATGAGTCAATACTGTCTTATATGGGGCAATATCATTAACCGCGACACTGGTTAACAAACTAGACTGAAACCATCCCCGATGTTGATCAGTTCCTTCTAAATACATATCAACAGGATATTTTAATTCCGGTCGTTGTTTTGCTACTGCGGCCCAAGAAGAACCAGAATCAAACCACACATCCATTGTATCTGTTCCCTTGCGGTATTTATGAGCATCTTTCTGGTATTTCTTAGGTAGTAATTCCTCTACAGACATCTCCCACCAAGCATCAGAACCTTTTTTTGCAATGATTTTTTTTACATTATTTATAGTTTCTGCGGTTAGTAAAGGTTCGTTTGTTTCTTCATTATAAAAAACAGGAATAGGCACACCCCAACTACGCTGACGAGAGATACACCAATCTGAGCGATCGCTGACCATAGGAGTAATACGATTTTCTCCTTGAGAGGGAATCCAATTGACTGTTTTAATCGCTTTTAATGCTGCATCTCGGAACCCTTCTACTGAGGCAAACCATTGTTCTGTTGCACGAAAAATAGTCGGTTTTTTGGTTCGCCAATCATAAGGATATTTATGTTGATAGGGTTCTTCTTTTAATAATGCTCCCTTTTCTTTCAGTTCATTGATAATGACTTCATTGGCATCTTTGAGAACATTTAACCCTGCAAATTGTCCCGCTTCTTCCGTAAAGTTTCCTTTCGCATCAACGGGAGACAAAATTGGCAAACCATAGCGTTGACCGACGATATAATCTTCTTGTCCATGACCAGGAGCCGTATGCACTAAACCTGTCCCTGATTCTGTGGTAACATAATCGCCACCGATGAGAATTTCACTCTCTCTATCAAACAAAGGATGACGATAAATTGTATGTTCTAAATCCTTTCCTGGGAGAGTTGCTTTAACCTTTAAAGATGTTTCAAAAGTAGCTGATAACTTCTCCACTAAATCGGCTGCTACAATTAAATATTGATAGTTGCAAAGCTTAGAAGTCTGTTCTACTACAGCATAAGTGAGATCAGGATTAAGGGCAACTGCTAAATTTCCAGGCAATGTCCAGGGGGTAGTTGTCCAAATAGCAACCCCTAAATTAGATAAGAAAGGTTTTAAAGTTTTTTCTGCTTCTTTGGAGGATTTAATAATAGGAAAAGCAGCAAAAACACTACGGGAAGTATGACCTTCAGGATATTCTAATTCTGCCTCAGCTAAGGCAGTTTGAGAACTAGGACTCCAATGAACAGGTTTAAGACCTCGATAAATATACCCTTTGAGGGCCATTTCTCCAAATACCCCAATTTGGGCCGCTTCGTATTCAGGAGTGAGGGTTAAATAGGGGTTTTCCCAGTCTCCCCAAACTCCGAACCGTTTGAAACCCTCACACTGTTCTTGTTGAGTTTTAAGAGCAAAATCTCGCGCTTTGCGACGTAATTTGATGGGGGTTAAACCCTCCCTTTCTTGAGACTTCATACTTTGCAAAACTTTGAGTTCAATGGGGAGTCCGTGACAGTCCCAACCAGGTACATAACGGACTTTGTGACCTTGCAATAATTTGTATTTATTGATAATGTCTTTGAGGGTTTTATTCAATGCGTGACCCATGTGGAGTGACCCGTTAGCATAAGGAGGTCCATCATGCAGAATAAACAAGTCCCCAGGATTTTCTTGGGATAATTTCTCATAAATCTGATTTTCTGCCCAAAATTGCTGTAATTCTGGTTCTCGATTCACGGCATTGGCCCGCATACTAAAATTAGTTTGGGGTAGGTTAACGGTGTCCTTGTAGCTTTTGGATTCTGTCACTGTGGTAATAGGAATTTCTGTGTAGGTTTACTCTCTCTCATGATATTACAAGGACAAGGTTTCTTATTTTATAAAATCCTAAGTTGTTCAAAATAACATCCTGCGTCTGTAAGTAGTTTTTTTAACTAAGGAGTAAAAGAAGAAGGAATTTTTAAGATACTATTTCAATAATTTATAGATATTATTTAAGTAAGAGGTATCAAGTGACTCAAAAAATATCTGCGGGGTATGCAGATGGAACACCAGTATATAAACACCAAAAACCCAAAAGATAAGGAACCAGAATTATTATGAGTATTAGAGAAAAATGGGCAGTTACTCTCTGTTATAAACAAACAGAAAAATTAGAAGATAGGATTGCTGTAATCATCCAATATTTAGATAAAATATATCCTAATGATCAATGGAATATATTAGATATTGATGCCACCGGAAAGATGGGAAATCAATTAACTCAGTGTATTAACAATGAAGAAACACTGCTTTTGTCTTCTGCTGAATTGTTGCAGATTTTAACGGAAGAAGGTCAAGTCATCGATTTAGAAATTAGTTTAATTAACCAAGGACAAGAAATTATTAAAATTTTCGTAGAAGATGGAGTCTCTATTGATGTTTTGGGTGTCGCAATATTATTACCAACAGAAATTTTTGGTGAATATAAAATAGTTGATTCTCATCAATTTTTGTGGCAAGAAACAAGCAGAGATCCCATCTATAATTAGGGCTAAACTATCAAAAATAGAATAAAAAAACATACCATACAAAAGACAAAAACCGTAAAATTATAATGTTTTCTTCATGAAAATCTGAATTTAACGAGAAATACTGATTTTGGGCTGGAGCTTGAAAAAAAGTGTATATTATTGTAAAGTTTATGAGAAGCAGGTTAATTTAAAAACTTAATATAGGCATTCATTCACTTTCAATGAATTTATTAAATCGAACACAGCCCATTCTTCAATCGAAGCAAAGGGAAATCTATTGCCAGGAATTTCAAGGATTCCTCAGCCTTTATTTAAAAATAGCTGGAAAAACAATATATTCTGGCATTTATAGTTGTCTTGACCAAGTTTTCGTGATTTGGGGACTAATTTCCGCCGCAATTTTCATTACAGCCCAATTTTCCCCCATTAGCTGGACAACCCAAGCCATCATCTGGTCAATCTTAACCCTAGCGGGAACCCTGGCCATGGTCATTCTCACCTATTTCTGGGTGCAAGTTAAACAAATTCAATGGATACTCTACACCTGGGTAATCATCATGGTTGGTGGCGTAATTCTCACCGACTGCGGTATTTTTTTAGGGTGGGTTCATATTTTAGCCAATCTTTCTCACCTTTGGTTAGGGTTATGTGGGTTAGGATATCTGATCACAGGATGGGGTGTAAACTCCCGCGCCTTGTTGTTAACAGGATTATTGCATTTTCTTGGCATCGCTATCTTACCCTACGTGATCGGTTGGCAATTTTTAGCCACAGGCCTCATCATGTTAGCCAGTCTCCTCCTGTTAGCAGAAACGCGGTGGGATATTGATCTTCCCCTTTCAGGAGCTAACTCCTAATGAAATCTTTAACTTTGCTTCGGGGGTATTTGCTCGTGAATAAGTTAGAGTCAGAAATATAAATGCTCTAGCCTGATGGAAGATGTTACAACACGATGTGGTCATTATTGGTGGTGGTTTAGCAGGATGTCGCGCCGCCTTAGAAATTAAACGCCTCACCCCGACTGTCGATGTTGCTGTCGTGGCCAAAACCCATCCCATTCGTTCCCACTCCGTCGCGGCCCAGGGGGGTATTGCTGCCAGCTTAAAAAATGTTGATCCCAAAGATAGCTGGGAGGCCCACGCCTTTGATACGGTTAAAGGATCAGACTATCTGGCAGATCAAGATGCCGTCGCTCTCCTCACCCAAGAAGCCCCTGATGTTATTATTGATTTAGAACACATGGGGGTTTTATTCTCCCGTTTAGAAGATGGGAAAATTGCTCAACGGGCTTTTGGAGGCCATACCCATAACCGGACTTGTTACGCTGCTGACAAAACAGGCCATGCTATCCTTCATGAATTAGTTAATAACCTACGCCGCAATGGGGTAACAATTTATGATGAATGGTATGTGATGCAATTGATCCTCGAAGATGGGGAAGCTAAAGGCATTCTCATGTATCGCATTGAAGATGGCAAGCTTGAGATTGTTCGCAGTAAGGTGGTAATGTTTGCCACAGGAGGCTATGGACGGGTTTTTAATACCACCTCTAATGATTATGCTTCCACTGGGGACGGGTTAGCTATGTCTGCGATCGCAGGGGTTCCTTTAGAAGACATGGAATTTGTGCAGTTTCACCCTACTGGATTATATCCCGTCGGTGTCTTAATTTCTGAAGCTGTTAGGGGAGAAGGAGCCTATCTTATTAATAGCGAAGGCCGGCGATTTATGGAAGATTATGCCCCCTCCCGCATGGAATTAGCCCCTCGTGACATCACCTCTCGCGCCATTACCCTCGAAATACGGGCCGGCCGGGGTGTTCATCTTGATGGTAGCCCAGGAGGGCCCTTTGTGTACCTAGATTTGCGTCACATGGGCGAAGAAAAAATCATGAGTCGGGTTCCTTTTTGTTGGGAAGAAGCCCATCGTTTGGTCGGGGTTGATGCGGTTTATGAACCCATGCCCGTCCGTCCTACTGCCCATTATTGCATGGGAGGCATTCCGGTGAATACCCAAGGTCGGGTTAGATTGAGTGGCGATCGCTTGACGGAAGGGTTTTTTGCGGCCGGAGAATGTGCTTGTGTGTCGGTACATGGGGCCAACCGTTTAGGCAGTAATTCCTTATTAGAATGTGTTGTTTATGGCAGAATTACGGGGCGAAATATTGCTAGTTATGTGCAAGATCGTAAGTTTTCTGATTTTGATGCTCAAGCTTATTTAGATGGGGCAAAACAACGCATTGAAAGTCTTTTAAATAAAAAAGGAACGATTCGGTTGGGGGCATTAAGACAACAATTTCAAGACTCTATGGCCGAACATTGTGGGGTGTTTCGGACGGAAGCATTAATGAAAGAAGGACTCGAAAAAATCCAAGAGTTTAAAGCACAATATGAGCAAGCTTATCTTGATGATCAAGGAAGTTGTTGGAATACAGAATTAATCGAAGCGATGGAATTACAGAGTATTATGGTAGTAGGAGAAATGATTTTAACCTCTGCCTTAAACCGCCAAGAAAGTCGCGGGGCCCATTCACGGGAAGATTATACAAAACGGGATGATCCCAATTTCTTAAAACATACTTTAGCCTATTATTCTGCTGCTGGTATTGATGTTCAATATATGCCTGTAGTTATCAATATGTTTGAACCGAAAGAACGGAAATATTAGATGATTTAATTTAGGGGTCAACAATTGTTGATCCCTAAACCATCCCCTTAAAATTCTTTAAAAAAACTTAAGTTTTAGAATAAGTTGTCTCTAAGCTTACCGAATAAACCCGAATCATTTGGGCGGAAATCTCCCCTTGTTGATCAGAGTCAATTTCGGTCAAACTGTTATTAGTTAAACTTTTAAGGAATCAGCATGAATTCAATTATTCAAGCGTTTTACAATTGGTATAGAGAAAAAATCAAGCATCCCAAGTATCGCTGGTTTGTGATTATTGGAACAGTTCTTTATTTGGTAAGTCCCATTGATATTGCCCCAGATTTTATCCCAATTATTGGCTGGATTGACGATGGGTTGCTGATTTCTTTATTAGTGGCTGAATTATCTAGTTTGATTTTAGAAAATCGTCCCAAAAAGAATACTCAGGGAAACAGCGAAGGGAATATACAGCAAAAAGATATTTTATCTCAGGGAAACACCATTGATGTTGAACCGATTCGTTAACAAGAAACTAGCCTAAAGTCTCGGTTTTTCTGATTTAAGAACTAGCTGAATTATTCGTCAGCTAGTTTTTGGTTTAAAGCTTTACAAATAAAGGGTTTACCTTAATTCTTTGTGAACCCCCAAATCTCTGCCAAATTACTTGATAATCATCTCAAGACGCTAATTTGCCTTCTCGTTTCGTCGTGCAGCACTCCACATCATCTAACTTCTTACTTTTTACTTCTTCCAAAGTGGGAATTATCAGGGAATTTTGATAAGATTTTTAAATGGGGATCTTTTCCTCAAGCCATTTTAGATCATCCATCTTAGTTTATTATGTCAGTTTTGGCCGCGATCGCAGTCTTGGTTATTTTAATTGTTGTTCATGAATTAGGCCACTTTGCCGCAGCTAGGTTACAAGGGATTCATGTTAACCGATTTTCCATCGGGTTTGGCCCCGTTTTAGCCAAATATAAAGGCCCTGAGACGGAATATACCCTTTGTGCCATTCCTTTGGGGGGATTTGTGGGTTTTCCTGATGATGATCCTGATAGTGATATTACCCCTGATGATCCTAATTTACTCCGTAATCGTCCGATTTTTGATCGCGCTATTGTGATTAGTGCGGGAGTCATTGCTAATCTTATTTTTGCTTACTTTCTGTTGGTGGGACAAGTTGCAACCATTGGCATTCAAGATATTCAAGCAGGGTTAGTGATTCCTCAAGTAGATCCCGCTTCCCCAGCGATGACAGCAGGAATGCAAGGGGGTGATGTTGTAATTGCCTTGAATGATCAACCTTTGGGTGAATTTCCAGAAGCAACAACGATCTTCATTGAAAAGGTGCAAAATTCGGTGAATCAGCCCTTAAATTTAACGGTAAAACGAGACGATCAAACCTTAAATCTGACAGTAATTCCCCAAAGTAATGAAGAAGGAGAGGGAAAAATTGGGGTTGGATTGCTTCCCAATATAAAGTTAAATCAGTCCAAAAATTTCATCGAAGCTTTTACCTATAGTGCAGAAGCTTATGAAAATTTAGCGACTTTGACGGTTAAGGGCTTTTGGCAACTGATTAGTAATTTTCAGGAAAATGTTAAACAAGTAGCAGGGCCTGTCAAAATTGTGGAATATGGGGCAAGTATTGCTCAGAATAATGCCGGGAATTTGTTTCAATTTGGGGCTTTAATTAGCATTAATTTGGCTATTATTAACATTTTGCCCTTACCTGCCTTAGATGGGGGACAACTCGTCTTTTTATTGTTTGAAGGATTACTCGGAAAACCCTTACCTTTAAAACTGCAAGAAGGAATCATGCAAACAGGTTTAGTCTTGTTATTAAGTTTAGGGGTGTTTTTAATTGTGCGTGATACGGTTAATTTGACCGTCTTTCAGGACTTTATTCAACAAATTGGCTTATAAGTAAACCGTAGGGTGGGCATTGCCCACCCATATCCTTTAATTGACGAATTAGATGAGTCTTACTCGAAAACGTGCTAGTAAAAAACAACGGGCTTTAGAAATTTTAATTATTCTCAAACGTCTTTATCCTGATGCCACTTGTAGTTTAACTTATGAAACTCCTATACAGTTATTAGTCGCCACAATTTTATCGGCCCAATGTACGGATGAAAGGGTTAATAAAGTTACACCAGAATTATTTGCTAGATTTCCTGATGCGCCTTCTTTAGCTTCAGCAGACAGGGAAGAATTAGAAACCTTAATCCGTTCTACTGGATTCTATCGTAATAAGGCTAAAAATATTCAAGGTGCTTGTCAAAAAATTGTCGATGAGTTTGGGGGTAATGTTCCGAAACAAATGGAACAATTACTCAGTTTATCAGGAGTAGCGAGAAAGACAGCTAATGTGGTCTTAGCGCACGGTTTTGGTATTAATGAAGGGGTAACAGTAGACACCCATGTTAAACGCTTAAGTCAACGATTAGGATTAACAGAAGCAACCGACCCCATTAAAATAGAAAGAGATTTAATGCCCTTATTTCCTCAAGCAGATTGGGAAAATTTTTCAATTCGGATTATTTATCATGGTCGGGCAATTTGTAAAGCGAGAAAACCTATTTGTGCAGATTGTGATTTAGCTCATTTATGTCCTTCTGTTCAAGTATAATAATCTTATTTTTGCCAATATTTTTTAATTAATTGTCCAATTTTTTTACTGTGAGTATGTATTAAATTGTGATCAGCATCGGGAAGTATTTCTAAAGCAGCTTGAGGAATATTGTTAGCATAAGTTTGGGAATGCCACAAGGGAATCGTTTGATCTTGTTCCCCAGCAATAACCATAGTTGGAATAGTTATTTTATGGATGTTTTTGTCAACCGTATCAACCGCATCTTCTGGTTTTAAACGATTAGTAAGCATGGCTTTAGCAACGGGTTGATTGATTAAAGATTGACGAACTTCTCGAATAAAATCAAACTGCTTTTTCTGCCCAATTAATTTAGCAATAGGAGAAATTATATCTAAACCAAAATCAACTAATGGACTTTCCCAAAGTAAGGGTTTAAGGTGATTATATCGGCCGACAAACTTATCATCTCGAATACCCGCAGGAGCCATTAAAACCATTTTTTTTAAAGTAGATTTTTCCTGGCTTACTAAACCAATAGTATCAGATTTATTAATCGTTAAATTATTAAAAGAAGATAGTTTTTCTTGAGAAATAGCATAAGCAGAGGCTACCCACGCACCATAGGAATACCCAATTAGATAGAATTCTTTTATGTTTTTAGCTTGAATAAATTCCCGTAAAAAGCTAACTTGATACTCAATCAAATAATTGATTTTTGGCTTAGAAGAATCACCAAACCCTAATAAATCCAACCCAAGACAATGATAGTCATCTTTTAATTCTTGAATAATCGGATTAAGTGTCCAACCATCCCCAAAAAAGCCATGTAATAAAATTACCGGAATTCCTTGACCAACACTGGTATAAGCTGCTTGATATTTTTCGAGTTGAATTGTTTGTTTTTCCATCATTAAAATTTTGTCTTTAAAACAGGTTGTTTTGTCAAAGCTACTGTTTCGATAATATCAACTGCTCGTTGAACACCTCCTGCCTGATGAATCGCCTTTTGTAATCTTAACGCATTATTGCGATAGGAATCTTCAGTTAATACCTTTTGAATTGTAGCGCGAAGTTTAGAAACCGTTAACTGAGACAAAGGGATTAACTCCCCTGTTCCTGTCCAGGCAATACGGGCAGCAATACCTGGCTGATCATTTGTAATAGGAATAGCCACCATGGGAACCCCATAGGTTAAAGATTCTAAGGTACTATTCATCCCCGCATGAGTAATATTTAATACCGCTTTTTGCAATAATTCTAATTGGGCTGCATATTCGACTACCAAAGGATTACCAGGTAATTTTGGTAAGGATTCAAACTTATTTTTTCCTCCTAAAGATATCACTAATTGAGCCTCTAAGCCTACACAAGCTTGAGCGATTTTTTCAAAGACATCAATCATGCCATTTTGTAAGGTTCCCATTGAGGCATAAATCAAAGGCTGTCCCGTTAATTTTTCCCAAGGAAAGGGAATCATCGGACGTTCCATACTGGTATGATAAGGCCCCGTAAAATGAAACCATTGGGGCAACTTTTCCCTAGGAAATTCAAATGGTGCTGGTTGATGACATAAAATTGCTAAGGAGGAATCAACGGAAGATTCTGGGGGTAAATTCCACTTTTGACGATATTTCGCTCTTAATTGTTTTAACGATTTTCCAAAGGGATTTGCTAAAGCATAAATTATTTGATTACGAAGACGGGCCCACCAAACTGAATCATATTGCCAAGTCGTAAAAAAGGGAGGAATACCCGATTCTTGATTAAAAGGTAAAGCAGAACAAACCGTGATAAAAGAAATCTTTAAAAATTCCGCAATTGTTCCCCCTTCAGGAGAAATTTGATCTACCAATAAAGTATCTATATTAGCTGATTTAATAATAGTCGGGGCTTCTTGTAAAAATGTGTCCGCTAACCCCCGAAACCAATTCATTGTATAAAGCAAGGCAGGAATGCCCCTGAGTTTAGCCAGTTCAGCAAACCCCTGTTCCGTAGACCCCAAAGGAAACACTTTCTCGCCAATCCCCTGAAATTCTAACCCCGCGGCCTTAATTTTTGCCTCAGCGTCCACAATGCCAAAAAAAGTAACCTGATGACCACGCCTTTTTAATTCTTTTCCCAAAGGCAGCATGGTATGGAGGTGTCCGGTTTCTACTGGGCAAATTAGTCCAAAATGAGCCATATTACTGCATTAATATACTATATATCTGAAAAATAGCGAATAAACGCGGATAACATAAATTTTAATTATCTTTTCTCCTAGATTAAAACTCCCTTAATCTTTAATTTAACCCCAATTACCCTGAAAATGGCTTGAATTTCTGTAATAAATCTTAACATTAAAGCCCTTGCACCGGATATTTTATCTGGAAAATTTAACAAATTTACAACCATTTGAGAAATCATGCTTATAATCGGGACAGGATTCTTTATCATCCGAACATACTTCTTCGTAAACGTTTACATTTAGTTATCAATTTGTTGCAATGCCTCGAATACTCGTAATCGATGATGATGCCGCAATTTCAGAACTCGTCGCTATCAATCTAGAGATGGCGGGTTATGACATCAACCAAGCGGAAGACGGAATTAAAGGACAGGCCTTAGCCGTCCAACTGCAGCCCGATTTAATCATGCTTGACCTCATGCTGCCCAAAGTAGATGGGTTTACTGTGTGCCAACGACTTCGCCGAGATGATCGTACCTCTGATATTCCGGTGCTGATGTTATCGGCCCTAGGACAAACCAAAGACAAAGTAGAAGGTTTCAATGCGGGGGCCGATGACTATCTCACCAAACCCTTTGAAGTCGAGGAAATGTTAGCCAGGGTACGGGCCTTACTCAGACGAACTGATCGTATTCCCCAAGCGGCTAAACATTCGGAAATCTTGAATTATGGGCCCTTAACCCTAATTCCCGAAAGATTTGAGGCTATCTGGTTTGATCGAACAGTCAAGTTAACTCATTTAGAATTTGAGTTATTACACTGCTTACTGCAACGTCATGGACAAACAGTTTCCCCTAGCGAAATTCTTAAAGAAGTGTGGGGTTACGATCCTGATGACGATATTGAAACCATTCGGGTTCATATTCGCCATTTACGGACTAAATTAGAACCCGATCCCAGACATCCTTGCTACATTAAGACGGTCTATGGGGCTGGTTACTGTTTAGAATTGCCTAGCAGTGAACAGCTAATTATGACTCCTGATGTTGCTGTTGTCTAAATGGTTCCCGACATTAGGGAGATAGGATTTAACCGTCTCTATCTAAAAGTGGAAGTGGGGGGCATTATTGCCGAAATTCGCCGAAAAAACAGGTCACTCAATGCACCATTGAGGACAAAACCCTTAACATGGTGAATCCAATTGTGAGAACATAGGAAAAGTATCGACTTCCCTTCATGTCACCCCCCATTAAACCTCTTTCTCCTCATCTCATCAATTTAATCGCTGCAGGAGAAGTCATTGATTCTTTTGCAGCTGTGGTCAGAGAATTAGTAGAAAATTCCCTTGATGCGGGGGCAACTCGTTTGGTTATCTCCCTTTATCCTGAGATTTGGCAGGTCAAGGTGACAGATAATGGTCAGGGGATGTCCTTAGAAGACTTGCGTAACTGTGGGAAACCTCACAGTACGAGCAAAATTTGTGATCTTGATGATCTTTGGAAAATTACCAGCTTAGGGTTCCGTGGGGAAGCGTTACATAGTATTATCCAAGTCGCTGAGTTGGAAGTGATCAGTCGCCAGGCTGATGAGGATGGAAGTGGCTGGTGTCTTCGCTATAATCTTGATGGGGACGCTAAAACAGAAGAAACTGCGCCTATTGCCCCAGGAACTATTATTACCGTATCTAATTTGTTTGGGCGAATTCCCATCCGTCGTCAAGGTTTACCCGCCTTCTCGCAGCAATTAAAGGCAATTCAGAGCATTATTGAGAACCTGGCCCTGTGTCATCCCCAGATTACTTGGCAAGTCCAGCAAAATAATCAATCTTGCTTCAATATTAGTCCAGGAAGGACACCACAGCAGATTTTACCCCAATTACTCAAACGGGTTCATTTTCATGATTTACAGTATCTTAGCCAAGATATAGAGACGCAAGGTAGGATTGAAGTGGTGTTAGGATTACCCGATCGCACTCATCGGGGTCGTCCTGATTGGGTTAAGGTCGGGGTGAATGGCCGTGTCGTGCGATCGCCGCAATTAGAACAAACTATTTTGGCTGCTTTTAGTCGTACTTTACCAAAAAATCGTTTTCCTATCTGTTTTATTCATTTAAAAATACCTCCTAATCAAATTGACTGGAATCGTCATCCGGCCAAAACGGAAATTTATTTACAGTCCCTTGATTTTTGGCAAGAAAATGTAACAAAAATTATTGAACAAACCCTAAGATTATCCTCTGTTACCTTGGACACTTATGGTCAAAATCAACGGGTGAAAAAGTTACTGAAAGTATCAGAAGATAAGGGTAGTTATCAAGTTAATTCAAAGAAAGTTAATCAGTTAGAAGTCTTTACATTACGGGCAGTAGGGCAAGTAAATCAGACTTATATTGTAGCAGAACATTCGAGCGGGTTATGGTTAATTGAACAACATATTGCTCATGAACGGGTTTTATATGAAAAATTACAAGATAATTGGCAATTAATTCCTCTAGACAGTCCTATTATTTTAACCAAATTATCCCAATCTCAAGTAGAACAATTACAACGTATTGGCTTAGAAATTGAGCTATTTGGGGAACATATATGGGCAGTACGGACGGTTCCTCAAATATTATCACAGCGGGATGATTGTGCGGCAGCTTTGTTAGAATTAAGTTTAGGAGGCGATTTAGAAACAGCCCAAGTTGCTACCGCTTGTCGGAGTGCAATTCGGAACGGAACAACCCTTAATGTATCTGAAATGCAAGACCTTTTAGATAGTTGGAAAAAAACTCGGAATCCTCGAACTTGTCCCCACGGTAGACCGATTTATTTGTCCTTAGAAGAGTCTTCTTTGTCTCGCTTTTTCCGTCGCCATTGGGTGATTGGAAAAAGTCATGGTCTTGGTTCTTAAACTATTATTTTTGACTGCCCATCTTAACACAAGACCTGTGATTTTATGTATGATTACGAATTTCACTCGATAATTTTCAGCAAACTATTAGGAAATCATGCTCATGTTTCCTTGTTTAAAAACTAAATAAGAATATTCTTAGCATTTTCTCATCGTTTTCTTAGAGATTGTAAAGTATTCTCAAAGGAGGTTATTAAAAGTTTACACAATCAAGGAAAGTCAGTTCATGGATGGAAGTTTGATCCTCTTTAACATTTTGAATCCTCCCGTTTTGTTTTTTTTCTTGGGAATGTGTGCTGTTTTTTGTAAATCTGATTTAGAAATTCCTCATCCTTTACCGAAACTATTTTCTCTTTACTTACTGATAGCTATTGGATTTAAAGGAGGCTATGAATTATCAGAAAGTGGGTTAAATACTCAAATAATTTTAACCTTAGTTGCTGCTGTTATTATGGCTTCAATTGTGCCAATTTATTCTTATTTCATCCTTCGCTATCGATTAGATAATTACAACGCTGCTGCCATTGCTGCAGCCTATGGTTCTATTAGTGCTGTTACCTTTATTACTGCTAGTTCCTTCTTAGAAAAACTCCATATTACCTATGGAGGTCACATGGTTGCTGCCTTGGCCTTAATGGAGTCTCCGGCCATTGTTGTCGGCTTAATTTTAGTGCGACTTTTTGCTCCTAAAAAAGAGGGTGATGGGGCAGTTTCTTGGGGAAAAGTTTTACAAGAAGCTTTCTTAAATGGCTCAGTTTTTCTATTGGTTGGAAGTTTATTAATTGGCATATTAACGGGAGAAAAAGGTTGGGAGAAATTACAACCCTTTACCCAAGGAATTTTTTACGGGGCCCTCACATTTTTCTTATTAGATATGGGGTTAGTCGCCGCGAAAAGAATTCGAGAATTGGGTAAAACTGGATCATTTTTAATTGGCTTTTCTGTCATCTCTCCTGTGGTTAATGCTTTGGTGGGAATTTCCGTTGCTAAAGTTCTCGGATTTACAGAAGGAAATGCCCTTTTATTTGCTGTTTTGTCTGCTAGTGCTTCCTATATTGCGGTTCCTGCTGCCATGAGAATGACGGTTCCTGAAGCTAATCCTAGTCTCTATGTTTCTATGGCCTTAGCATTAACATTTCCCTTTAATATTGTCATCGGAATTCCTCTTTATTTAGAAATTATTCACCGTCTTGGAATTGGAGCTTAAAGACAAAATGCAAGCAGTTAATAAGGTAGAAATTATCATCAGTACCCTAGAATTGAACGAAATTTTAGACATTTTAAATTCAGTTCGGGTATCGGGATATACAGTGATTGAAAATATAGCGGGCAAAGGTGACAGAGGAATGTCCTACAATGATTTAGATCGAACCTCTAGTAACAGTTATATTATGACAGTTTGTACTGATAAAAAACAGCTTGATTTTTTAGTAGAAGAAGTTGTTAAACTATTGAAACGTATTGGGGGAGTATGTTTAGTGACTGATTCTAATTGGGTAGTGCATTAATTGATGTAATCCGATTAATTATTTTGCTATAATTTTAATTGTAAAATAGTAATTAATCGGACTCTTTTGGTGAACAACATGAACAATATTATTTCATTTATGCAGGATGTTAAGCGCGTTGAAATCATTATCAGTGATTCCCATCTTCAAGACGCATTAAAGATTTTAGATAACATTGGTGTTTCCGGTTACACCATCATTAATGACACATCAGGAAAAGGCGATCGCGGGTTATCTTGTTCCGATGATAACTGTGTCTATCATGGTACTTATATCCTGACAGTTTGTACCAATGAAAAGCAACTTTTTAACCTGACAGAAACTCTAAAACCTTTACTTAACAAAGTGGGGGGTATCTGTTTAGTCAATGAAGCTAAATGGATACACCATTAGTCAAACTTTAATCTATAAGAACATGGATAACTTTATGCCAATGAATCGAATTATTCAAGGACTTAATCAGTTCCAAACTAACTATTTTACAGTTAATCAAGAACTATTTCGTCAACTGTCACAGGGACAGACTCCAGAAATTCTATTTATTACTTGTTCTGACTCTCGAATTGATCCCAATCTTTTAACCCAAACGAAACCAGGAGAACTCTTTATTATTCGCAATTTAGGTAATATTATCCCCCCTCATGGAACCACAAATAATAGTGAAGGTGCTGCCATAGAATATGCAGTCTGTGCTTTAGATATCAAGCATATTATTATTTGTGGACATTCTGATTGTGGGAGTATGAAAGGGTTACTACAACTCAATAGTTTAACAGAAGAAATGCCTCTAGTTTATACTTGGTTAAAACATCATGCTGAATCAACTCGTCGTCTTCTTAAGGATAATTATAAACACTATGATGGTGAAAAGCTTTTAAGGATTGCCATTGAAGAAAATGTTTTAACCCAGATCGAAAATATCGAAACCTACCCCGTAATTCGTTCTAAATCACACAGTAATAAGCTTTCCCTTCATGCTTGGGTTTATGATATTGAACTAGGAATAATTTCCGCTTATAATGCCCAAGAAAAAAAATTTGTTAAATTAGGATATGAGGCCTTTCCTGTTCCCGATCCCCTTTCTAGTTTACAACCTAACTAGATAAACATTTTTGATCAAATATCATCTTTTTGTTAAACTTTAGTCAATATGAAGTCCTCTATAGTTCCCTCTCAAAATAATTCCAGTTCTCCTAAATTTACAAAACTAAATAAATGGTTTTTTAGTACACCGGAAAGATCCTTAGAAGAAGCTTATCAAGCTGCTTTGAAAATTCAAAAAATAGAAAAGGAACATTTTAATGGCCAAACTGTTTCAGAAAGTTCTGGCAAATATACCAAAAATGTTGTTGATTGCTTTGTCGAAGATGTAGACAATAAATTGACTTATATCAAGCTCAAAATTACTGAGTTTAAAGTCAGTCGTTTATTTTTAAGACATTCAAACTATGAATTCATCAATAAACTTAAATTTATTGATGAAACCCTAAACCGCTATCAAGAGTTAGAGAAAAACATCCTATCCATTAACTCAAATAATAATGATTCATCATCGCAAAAAAACTCAAATAATAAACCTTCAAATGTATCTCAAGTAAACTTATTAGACTTTGAAAAACCCGCAGAAAACTTCAAGAAAACAGGTGCTTTACCCCGTTCAATCGGCAAAACCCTTAAGAAAATTCAAATTGATATGAGTCCAAAAGCTGAGGAAGAATTAGTTCAAAAATTCCGCAGTTCTCGTCGTGTTACCCGACAAGCAATTAGTGTATTAATCTTATTAATTCTTATTCCTTTACTCTGTCAAAAAATTTCCAAAGAATTCATTTTTCTTCCTTTAATTGAAAATTACCGAAATCATCATGAAGTTCCCATATTTATTAATTCAGAAATGAAAGAAGAAGCTTTGCGGGAATTACAAGCTTTTGAAGAAGAACTTAAATTTGAAAAGTTACTCCATCATATTCCTAATTTTTCTCCTGAATTATTAGAAAATAAAGTTACCAAAAAAGCCCAAGAAATTGAAGAAACTTTTCATCAAAAAGGAACGAATGCCATTAGTAATGTTTTTGCTGATTTAACTGGTTTAGCCGCTTTGTTAGTCGTCGTTGCCTTTAATTCTCAGGGTATGGTAGCAATTAAACTATTTTTAAACGATATTATTTATGGACTTAGTGATAGTGCTAAAGCCTTTATTTTAATTCTATTTACTGATATCTTTGTAGGGTTTCACTCCCCTCATGGTTGGGAAGTTTTATTAGAAGGAATCGCCAATCATCTAGGAATTGCTGCTAATCATAGCGCGATTTTTCTCTTTATTGCTACCTTTCCTGTGATCCTCGATACAGTTTTTAAGTATTGGATTTTTCGTTATCTTAATCAAATTTCTCCGTCAGCAGTCGCAACCTTAAAGAATATGAATGAATAATTGTTAAGTAAGTACACAGAATTAATTACACAAAATTCGTAGGGGGTGGTTTTGGCTAAAACCACCCTTTCTCTGTCATTTTTGTTAAAACTTAATAAAAATTCATGTATTGATTGATTATTTCTGCCCTATGATAATAACTAAGCCAATTCACGCCGTAATAACTTTTTATCATTAACTTTGCCAAGGGTTAAAGGGTAATAGATCAGAAGTGTTGAATGTTAGAATTAATGAATATATGTGTGACCAAAAAGCACTCCAGTTTCTAGAAGAAGGAATTGATAAACGAATTTCTTCTTTCAAAAAGAAAGTTGATTTGTATCGGAAAAATACAGTCAGGTTCACTATGCTATCAGTTTGTCTATCGGCAGCCACGACAGTTTTAATTGGTGTAGGACAAATATATGATCAGCAGCCTTTATCAGTCATAGCTCTTATTGTAAGTTCTTCTATGACGATTGTTAATGCTTGGGATGGCTTGTTTAATTATCGGTCGAGATGGGTTAACAATAATGAAACACTCATGAAACTTTACGATCTCAACTCTGACATTAAATATCAAAAGTGTCGTCAAGCATCAGCATTAGAAGATATAACTGTTGATGAATTTTATCAAAGATATAAAAAAATTCTTCAAGTTACTAATGAAAGCTGGAAATCTGATCGATTACCAAAAGACGAAAAATCAGGTTCTACCAAACCTGTCACATGAAACGATTCGGATTAACATCCTTAAAGCATTATTTGGCAAGTGTTTGAGTTTTTAATAGTTTGATTGTTAACAAAATCATTGCCAAGTTCGGTAGAACCAAGAATAATGAGTGTGTATAAGCATCTATGACCTCCCTCAATGATACAATTAGGGATTTAAAAAATCCTGACAACTTACCAAAACCATTACCAATTGTTCATATGAGCAATGCTCGTTGGTTTCCGAAGATTTGTGAACAAGGTTCTCTTCAACCTGGAGAATGCCCCGTTTTTCATCAAAATTTACTATACTTTTTTTATGGAGGAGCCTTCTATCGTTCTAAGAAGAAAGTGACTCAAGAACCGACGGAATTACCAGTTGCCTTTTTGTTCGCTCCCAAGTTACTTGATAACGTAGCTAGATACTTTCCTTATGATACAGGAGCGGCACAGACAGAAAGATATGGCGAACCATGGAGTCAAACATTAAGAAACTTTGATAGGTATGCTGTTTCTAATCAACCAAACAACTTTGAGATACCTTGTAAACTTATACATTATATTTATGGTTCTAACAAAAAGTATTTAAGAGGAGATCATAAGTCCAACCTAACAGATTTACAAGACCCCCTTCCTGAATTATATAATTTTCTAGAGTCCGATCTTACAAAAGAAGGTTGCGATCATCGAAAATGTATAATTGAGTGTCAAGTTGAAAAACAGGTTGATTTAAAATTTGATTCTCCTGCATGGGTAGCCTTTCCCGAAGGCTTAATGAAGGATTTCGTTGATTTTTGTGAAAAGTATCTTCGAGACTGCGTTCCTGATTATTATGCTTATGACTCTCATAAGATATTCACCCCATCTGAAATTGAAGCAAAAATAGAAGAGGAAGCTAGTAAACTTGTTAAAAAACGTTACATTAAACTTTATGATTGGCCTTGAAGCATGATACAGAAGCCCAGTGATTTTGAGTTATTAGGACATGACTGCCCCCTCGGACGCTATCCAGCACCAGTAGTTCCTATTGGTCGTAAAAATAATCAATTAGTAGCGGTATACTTAGATTCTGCTACGTCAGAACCTGCTTTTTTATCTATAGATGAAAATTCGGTTTTTGTTCGCTATGAAGGTAATTTTAAAGAGTCACTGTTTAATTTTGATTGCAGCAAAGAGAAACTTTTTGCCATCTCAGAAACTCAAGTAATGAGATATATGTCTAGTAAAGAAAGTGACTTTTTCAAATCCCTGTTAAAGGATGAAAAATTTTCTGAAGACGATCCATTTTTTCGGTTTTCTCTCGCAAAACCTACAAAAGATAGTCAAGTAATTGATGCCGAATCAAAAAAATGTGACAATTTTCTAATCAATGGTGGATATTCTGAGGAGATAAGAGCTAAGTTCTTTACTAAATCTGACAATTTTTTAGTCTACTTTGTCAATTTTCTAGTCTACTTTGTAAAGTGGATTTGGGATAAATTATCATCAATATGGCCAAAAGATCCTCCAGAAAACACACCGAGTGAAAATGAGGGATTAAACCTCAATTCTCCAGGAGAAATTATCATGACAGCAATAAGAAACGAGAGAGTCGGGGTTTTAGTCGTTCACGGAATCGGTGAACAACGCAAATTTGAAACCGTAGAAGAAATTGTTAGGGATGTAGCAACCGCTTTAAAAGCAGATAAAACCCTGAAGGTGAGAATAATTGTTAATGAACAAAATACCGGAGCTTATGCTGCTAGTCAACAAACCTGGCAAGCTGATGATGATAAAGAACCTGTAATTATTGAAATTAGAGATGATCAAAATAACCTCACACAATTAGCATTCAGTGAGGTTTGGTGGGCTGATTTAGGGGAACGGACGAGTCTACAAACTCAAATGACTTTTTGGGGGTGGGGTCTATCTTTGTGGTCACGAAAACAATATGCTGACATCAATTTGGCAACCAGTGATCAGATGAGTCCTCCCCAAGATATTAACGGAAATAAACCGCAAATGGATTTCAATGGTCGTTTGAGGTTTTTCTGGGTATCTTTAGTTATTTTATTAGTGTTGCCTGTTCTGTCATTTTTAAGTGTGATTTTACGCAAGGTATTGGGATTTGATTTACGGCCTGATATTTTAGTTCAATATTTAGGGGATATTAAACTTTATCAACAGGGAAGAAGGCAAGGAAAAGGCCCATTAGTTGATTTAGGTCAACGTCCCCGTCTTTCCATTCGACGACGAATGGTTAAAGGGTTGGTTGAGATGAGTTTGAGAAATTATGATCGTTGGTATGTTTTATCCCATAGTTTAGGAACCATTGTTGCCTTTAATGGGTTAATGGAAACAGAAGAAGCATTACCAAATTATTTGAATGAAGATTTATGGCGAAGATGGCAATATGTTAGCCCAACAAAAGCAAAAAAAGATCTAACAGATGACGACATAAATAATATGTTACCTTCTCGTCCTGCTTGGTTAAATAATAATGATATTGTGTCCCGTTCAGACTTATTTAGAAATCTTCAAGGGTTTATGACCTATGGTTCCCCCTTAAGTAAATTTGGTGTGGTTTGGCCTGCAATTGTTCCTGTTAATAAAGATAACAGTGTCTTTAACTCAAAGTTTGAATGGTTGAATGTTTATGATCCTACTGATCCAGTGGCAGGTAGAACGGCTTTATTTAATTTTAAAACCATTGGAGATAAACAACAACCCCAAGAAATTGCCTATAAAGCAGAAGCTATTCATCTATTAAGTCATGTAGAATATTTAAACTATAAACCAGGTCGAAAAACTCCTTTAGTTAAGCAATTAGGTTACTGGTTATTGACTGGTGAAGCATTTCAACCCGCCCCTAAATCTTTAGGATGGCCGACACCCTTTATTGTTCAAGTTTATAATAACGTTCGCCTCTTAATTTGGGTAGTTTCTGCTGTGGTTATTTCTTGGCTTTTAACTTTCTTTGTCCGCTTTGCTTTGCCAGACTTTATTGAAGAGACTCTTAATAATGTTCCCTATGTTGACTTTTCTAATCCTTTCTTTTACATCGTTTTGTCTGCCATTATTGTGTTTATTTTTGGCATCATCATGCGGCTATTTAAAATCACCTTTAATTAATTAAGTTGGCTCTACCGAACCTAGGATGTAAAACGATTAAAAATTACAGGCTTAAACCCGATCGGGTTAAGCTATCGGAACTAAGCCTGGCTACCCAGGCTTAAAATTAGGCTGTGTAGACAGCCTTTGTGCTTATAGAATAAGGCTTTAGCCTGTATTCATTTATTAATTTTACTGTTAAAACGGGGATCTTCAAACCAGGGAATTTTATTAATAAACTAAAATAAAAAAACCCCATCCTAACACACCAATGAATAAGCTTATAATAATAATTAAACTAATTAATTTGGGGTCTGCATTGTCGATGATTTCCGCTAAAATCACTGCTTTCCCAAGCGATAAGCCTCAGCTTTGACTAATAATGATTGGGCAAATTGAAGGGCATCTTCTGCCGAATGTCCTCCTGTTAATTGGGCTAATTCTTCCTGTCTGGTTTTTAAATTTTCTAATTCTTTAACCCTGACAACTGTACGAATTTCTGGCAAACTTAATTGACCATTACCGTTAGGTTTAATAATAGCAGATTCTTCGATTATTTGCTTTTCTACCCGAAAATGATGCTCTGCCATCGCCGCAACTAAAGGCTGATGAGTGACACATAAAACTTGATAACCTTGACTTAAACTGTGTAATTTTTCAGCAATAGCTTGGGCAACTTTTCCTGAAACTCCTGCATCAATTTCATCAAAAATCAATGTCCCTGAACATTTTTCAGATTGAGCAAAACAGGCTTTTAATGCTAATAAAAAACGGCTCATTTCTCCCCCAGATGCGGTACTTGATAGGGGTTGTATCTTTTCTCCTGGGTTGGGACTAAAATAAAAAACGACTTTATCACTCCCTGTTATACTGGGAGGACAAGGGGTAATTTGACAGACAAAAATAACTTTATCCATGGCCAAAGGTTTTAATTCTTTGACTAATTGTTTCTCTAATTTTGTGGCAGCTTTTTGTCGTAATTCTGTTAATTCTTGACAAAGCTTGATTAACTTTTCTTCAGCAATTTTCAAATCTTTTTCTAATTGCTCAATGGACTGTTCACTATTTTTTAATTCCCCTAAGTCAGCCTGTAATTTCTCATAATAAGCGATCGCTTCCCCCAAACTTGGGCCATATTTACGACAAATTCGCTTAATTAAGTTAATTCTCTCCTCTACCTCCGTTAATCTCTGGGGATCGGCTTCTAAACTGTCCCCATAGCCATTAATCTGCTGTCCCGCCTCTACCACTTGGGTTAAGGCCGATTTGACCATCTCTAATACTGATTCAATTTCTCTATCATATTCTGCCATATCTGTCAAGAGCATTTCGGCTTCTGCCAAACGGTCAGCGATCGCAGGTTCATCGCTATCATTTTGATAAAGGAGTTGATAGGTTTGGTAACTCAACTGTTGCAACTCCACCACATGGGAAAGGCGATCGCGTTCTTGTTCTAATTGTTCAAGTTCATCGGCCTCAGTTAATTGGGCTTCTACCAGTTCTTTACATTGATATTCCAATAAATCTAAGCGTTGTAACCGTTCCTGTTGAGATTTACGGCGTTTTTCTAAATTTTGCTGTTTATTTTTCCAATTTTCGTAAGCCGATTCTACCAATTTTCGCTGTTTTAAAATAGCCTGGCCACCATAAAGATCCAATAATTCCCGTTGTCGGATGGCATCCATCAATTGTACCGTTTGTCCTTGGGCCGTAATTTCGACTAAATTTTCCCTAAGTTGTGCCATTAAGGGTAAATTGACTAAAACCCCATTAACACGGCAACGCGATCGCAAGGTTTCCCCCGTCACGGACAACTCCCGCAGACAAACCACCGTCCCATCCTCTAACAACTCAATTTCTTGTTGTTGTAACCATTTAAAGATGGTTTCATTCCCTTGAAACGTTGCCTCTAAGGACGCTTGTTGGGTTCCTTGACGAATTAAACGATTATTGACCTTTCCCCCTAAAACAATATCGATCGCATCAAGAATGATAGATTTTCCCGCTCCCGTTTCCCCTGTCAACACATTTAAACCCCCGCCAAATTTGAGGGTTAACTGATCCACTAACGCAAAATTTTTGATCTGCAATAGAGAGAGCATGGAATTGTCGATACTGCCAACGAAAAGGGGTTTATCTTCTGTTTAGTGTAGTATAAATTTCCTGTATCGAACTATCCATCATTAATCTTGACAGCGATCGCAGACTCCCTGTACTGTCACTTCATATCTTTCTGGTTGAATACCAGGTCTTAACCCTTGTAAATTAATAGATTGAAAGGTTTTCCAGGGAATATCCTCAATTACGCCACAGCATCGACAGCGAAAATGATGATGAGAATCCACATTTGCATCATAACGAGAAACCCCTTCCTCTAACAAAACCTCTCGCACCAAACCCACTTGACGTAAGGCCTGTAAAGCACTATAAACCGTAGCTTGGGACGAAGTAGGGGCCGTTTGGTTGAGATCGCTCAAAATTTGTTCTGCCGTTGGATGGTCAGTTCTAGCTAGTAAATTGGCGTAAACGGCAAAACGTTGGGGTGTTACCCGTAATTTATTCTTTTTCAGGCGTTTAACGATGGCTGCGGCTTCCTTTTGCATTCCCTTAACTGTTTCTTATAAAGACCTTACTATATTATAATTTAGAGTTTTTTAGATGATTACTTATCTTAAAATTACTCAATAAACTAAGTATTTATTACTATTGACTTTTTCTTAAATAAGAATTATTCTGATTTACCATAGCAAAGGCTAAAACAAAACTGATCGTCAAGAGGTGAAATATGGCAGTTCTCGAAACTGTACCCAGTGTTGTCTTTAAAACCCGTGTTCGTGATGAGTCCGTTCCCGGTTCCAACCCCTACCGTTGGCAAGATTTGACCACCGAAGACATTTTTGCTGGTAAGAAAGTCGTTGTTTTCTCCTTACCTGGTGCCTTCACCCCCACCTGTTCATCTAACCACTTACCTCGCTACGAAGAGTTATATGATGAATTTAAAGCGTTAGGTGTTGACAAAATCGTTTGTATCTCAGTCAATGATGCTTTTGTGATGTTCCAATGGGGCAAACAACAAGAAGCGAAAAATGTCTTCTTATTACCCGATGGAAGCGGCGAATTTACCCGTAAAATGGGGATGTTAGTTGATAAATCTAATATTGGTTTTGGAATGCGTTCCTGGCGTTATTCCATGTTCGTCAATGACTGCAAAATCGAAAAAATCTTTGTTGAACCCGACTTCAGCGACAACTGCCCCATTGACCCCTTTGAAGTCTCTGATGCTGACACCATGTTAGCTTACCTCAAGGGAACCGAACCCGCAGGTGTTTCTGAACCCGTTAAAGCATTTGTCGGCTAATTAACTTTCTTCGGCGAAAAGTCCCCCGATTTATCCCCATTCAGCGACCAACCCCCCAACCCCCCTTACTAAGCGGGGCAAGGGGGCTGGCGTTGACCCCTACAACATCCACATCTGTAGTCCAAGTTAATGAAAATGGAATATTTTCAATTATTCACGTCCAGATAGGTGATTAATTCCTCAAGGGAGTAAGGACAATCAGGTGGTAAATCAAGATTGTATTTTTCTAAAACCGTGCGTCTAGCCCTTTTATAAGGCTTTTCAAGATCAATTTTATTTCGGATAGAATTGGTCAATTTATCTTCTAAATTATCAATAAAAGCATTGATTTCACATTGCCAATGGTGTCTAGAATAAATGTCAAAAGAGTAATCAAGTTTTAAACGATGGATAATAATTTGTTTTAAAAGATTATTAACCGCGTGAATCTGTTCATTAGCAAAATACTCTATTTCCTCTAATAAATTATTCCAGTCTAAAGCGTTAACGTCACGATTCTTAAGCGCATTCCCTTGCTTTTCCAGCCATAAAGGATAGTCGGTTTCATATAACGAGTAAGTTACTGTAATGGGTGTCTGACTCATGAGTTAAACTCCGTGCTTAGAATCATTTTCTGTGATATCCTCTTGGTGGCGGCCGAGAGACTGCTTTTAATTAGTTTTCCTTAACATACTGCTCGATCGCTTCTGTCACCAACTTATTCAAATTAATTCCTCTTTGTTGTGCTGCGATCGCTGCTCGTCTATGGAGATCCGCACCTGGTCTTATATTAAAACTTCCTTTAAAGGGTTTTTCCGATTCCATCCCCTTTTCTTCACAAACTGCCAGGTAATCATTAACCGCTTCCTGAAAATTTGCTTTCAGAGATTGTACATCATCCCCTTCATAGCTAATCAAACTGCGAATATACTCAACTTTTCCATAAAATATTTCATCTTCGTCATTATAATTGACTGACCCATAATATCCTTGATACTCCATCATATTTTTCATAGTAGTCCCTCTTGTTGGAGAATCTCAATCACTTGTTCTATTTGATATCTTTTAAGGATATTGCGAGGATGAGGTTTATGAAGACTAATCACCACTCCCGACAAATTGAGGAAAGTTCGCCTAGAACCGCCTGTTTTTCCTGTTTTTCTCTCCTCAAACTCAAATCCATTTAAAAGGGTTGTTAGTTCTTCCCAAGTAAAATCCTTTGGTTTACTCAAGAGACGCTTGATTAACTTTTCTTTTCGGGTCATGTTAACCTTTATCCCTTTTTTCCATTATGATGCTATTCAATAATTTAATGCAACTATTTTTAGTTGCTCAATTGTTTGTCAGAATCAATTAAAAACAAATGTATTAATGTAAGCCATCCATCCTAGGGGGGGTTTAGTCAGAAAACTCGATCAGCCAAAAACCTCCCCCCCTTTTAGAAAGGGGGGTTAGGGGGGATTAAATTTATAACCCACTGCTAAGAACCCTAAATCTTTGCAAAAACTCGCCCTATCTATATATACATGAGTCTGTGGGCGGGTTTATCTAACCTATCGGTGAGACTCATAAAATTCTGGAAAAAACCCGCCCCTACGAATCACCCCCAAACCTCCATCCCATCAACCTTTCCCTAGGGGTTAACGGCCGTTGAACCCTACTGTTAAAAAAAAGTTTTTCCAAAGTGATATGAAATCTGATCGATGTGGGTATGTTTTATCTAGAAGCAAAAAAACACTAACCTCTACCAAACAGGAACTAAACCAATGAATAACACATTTAAAGCTAACCTCATCAAATCTCTCGCTAACAAAAAAGGCAACAAAGGTTTCACCTTAATTGAACTTTTAGTCGTAGTAATTATCATCGGTGTATTAGCAGCGATCGCCTTACCTAACCTCTTAGGACAAGTTGGTAAAGCTCGTGAGTCCGAAGCTAAGAGTACCATCGGTGCAATGACCCGCGCTCAACAATCCTTCTTTACTGAAAAAGGTCGATTTGCTGGTGATGATACATTAGATGGTGCTTCCCTCCAAGAAAAAACCGAAGCTCTTGAAGTTCCTACTGGTAATGAAAAATACTATTTGATCGGAGTTACATCACCAGGGGTTCAATTAGCCACTGGTAGTGACGATGCTAAAGCTGAGATTATTGCTGGTGCGCCCGCAGATGCCAAAGCAGCCAACCAGAAAAATGGTACTCGTGACTATATCTCTGGTATCGCTTATGACACCAATAATCGCACTTTTGCAAGCGTTGTTTGTCGCGCAACCAATGCTTTAAAAGCTGGCGGTTATGTTTTAACTGACACTAACAAACCTACAGGATCTAATGATGCCGTTGATGATGCTGCAGTTGAATGTGCTACTGATACTGAAGTCATCAGATAACTTTAAGAAATAGGCAACCTTTGCTTAATCTGAATATCGACAGGTGGTTAGTGTTAAATGTTTCCACCTGTTTTTATTTTTTTTTGGGGGGGGTTTGGGAGCATATTGCTCCATTATGCTGAAATCATTAGCAAGCAAGATGCTCGTAATTATAATATTAAATCCATAATTGTATATAAAAAATATTTTAACTATAATGGAATTTGAATGGGACGAAAATAAGAATAGACAAAATCGACAAAAACACGGTATTAGTTTTGAAGAAGCTCAGGAAATTTTTGATGGCATCGCATTTACTTACATTGACAGACGATTTGATTATGGTGAAATCAGAGAAGTGAGTATAGGGGCAATCCAAGGATTTGTCATTGTCACCGTTGCCCATACGGAAAGAAATGGGAAAATTCGCCTAATTTCTGCCCGAAAAGCTACCCCAAAAGAAAGGAGACAATATTATGAGTATCTCACCAAAACGACTTGAAGAAATCCAAAATATTCCTGATTCTGCTATTGATACATCAGACATTCCCGAATTAGATGATACTTTTTGGGAAAATGCAAAAGTGGTTAAACCCATGGCTAAAACTGCCGTTTCTATTCCTTTAGACAACGATGTTTTAGAATGGTTCAAAAAACAAGGAAAAAGCTATCCAACACTGATTAATTCTGTGCTTCGCTCTTATATTAATACCCAACAAAATCAAACCCATTAAAGCTAAGTAAAGAAGTCAAGTAGGATTTCTCCTCATCAGTAATTCTTGCTTAATCTTAATAATAACAGGTGGTTAGTGTTTAAGTTTCCACCTGTTTTTATTTTTTTTTTGCGTAATGGAAATATTTACGTTAAAATAGTTTAAGTCATGATTCATCTCAAAAACATACAAAAATCTCATGAAAACAATTAAATTTAACAACCTAGAAAAGCAAGATTTATTAAACAAAAAAGAACCGATATGTATAGAGCATAACAGCAAACAAATTGGCTATTATTATCCAATTACTGAATACAAAGACATCAAAGAAGCCAAGGAAGAACTTGATGTTATCATGGAAAAAGTATTAACTGAAACAGAATTAACAGAGGAAGAATATGTATCTATGTTTATGAGTACAGTTGAGGAATCATGCGTCTAGTTGTCGATACAAATATCTTAGTCGCTGAACTACTTAGAAAGCGAGGCAGAGATTTAATAATATCACAAAAATTAGATTGGACTACTCAAACCCTATTACTCCAAAATGATTAATATTCTCAGACCAAAAGAGGATTAAAATATGGCTTTAACTCATCAATTTAAAGAAACAGTGCAGAAAAGAATAGAAACCGATCCCGAATTTCGCTTATCTCTATTAACTGAAGCCATTAATTGTTTAATTCAGGGAGAATTTCCAATAGGAAAAGCAATTTTACGAGATTATATAAATGCAACTATTGGGTTTAAAGAATTAGGAACTCTCACTCACAAATCATCTAAAAGTCTGATGAGAATGTTAAGCGATACTGGCAATCCTCAAGCGAAAAACCTTTTAGAAATTATTGCACAACTTCAAAAAATTGAGGGAATAGAATTTGAAGTTCAAATACATCAATATTTTACAGTTTCAGGAGAATAACAATAAAATTAAGTGAACTTTTGAGGATTGTGAAAGTTTTCTTCAACAGAAAGATTAAGATTTCCTAATAGTTATATGATAACTATTACCTCCCAACCGCACCTGTACTGTAAAGGTGTTTTTTGGGGATCAACGGATGTTGACTCCTAGGATTTGGCTAAGGTTTAAGGGTTCCCCCCCGAATAAACCAACCCATAACCCCGCCAGCAACGGTGGTTAAGACAATAAAAACAATCTGTCTCCAGTTTTTTAACTCCCCTACTTTTTCGGCTAAGTCAGGTATTTTCTGGATTAATGGCTGCTGTGCCTGTAGAGTTGCCTTAATAGTGGTTATTTCTTCTGATTGTTTATCTAACTTCTGAGTGACTTCTTTATGGTTGTTGTCGATTTTATTTTCTAACCGAGAGAACATCTCCTCTAGAGAATAAGTAACAGTAACGGGTTCGTTCATGAGTTATAGTCCTAATAGTATTCAAGTCTGAGTTTCTCGATTCAATTTTAACTGTTCTAATTGTTTTTTAACTCTTTCCCTGCGATGGATATAGAGGGGACTATTTTGTAATTCTGTTTCTGCGATCGCACTGGCTTGAGCTAAGATCATGTTAAGCTGATCAAATTGCAAACAAACTTCCCGTAAACGTGCGACATTTTTGGCTCTAGTTTCTGCATCAGGAATCTTTTTTTCCGTATCCATCATAAACTCCAACTTCGTTTAATTTCTAAAATACTTGCTTCAACTGCATCAGCCGTTGCTTGCGTTTGTTCAAGGGATTCATACAATAAGTTTAACAGGGTTGAATTAGCAATTGGTTGAGATTCTGCCACCTGCAATACTAAACCATACAACCTATTATAAAAGGATCTTGCTCGTTCAGCAGCATTATTAAGTTCTTCCAATTCAGAAAAAGTTTCCTCCGTCTCACCATATTGCTCGAATAACTGATATTCGGTTGCTGTCGCCAAATTGATCACCTTAAATAATCCAGGAAGTAAATTCGCTACAGCAATCAAGGTTTCATCTGATAAATCTGCCATTTTCTTTTCAAATTGACTATAATGATCGACTGTAACTGAATCTGGGGGAATCTTTGAACAGATACATCAACTTTATGGCGGTTGGCTCTCCCGTATCTATGGTGACAATAAAATATTATAGTTACGGATTTCAATTATAGTTTTTCAGACAAGATTAACTGAAGAATTGGAAAACTTACAATTAGAAGCCGCTTTAAAATTAATTGACAGAAAAATTGTTGTTTTTCCTTTTAGAAAGGCAAAGGGCGTATGCAATACGCCCCTACAAAAACGGAATCCATCCCACTGTAGGGGCGCAACGCTTGCGCCCACAATGCCACAAATACGCACTTCTGCTATGATATGTTTGCCTGTTTCTCGTTGCCCTTGTTGTTGGCCCACGCTAGGCACAAAGGCCAAGGTCAAAAAAAATCTGACAAAACCCTTTTCAATTTCTTGAAGTTGTGTTAGCCTAGTATAAGTGAAAAAAAAACGCGGGTGTAGTTTAGTGGTAAAACCTTAGCCTTCCAAGCTAATGATAGGGGTTCGATTCCCCTCACCCGCTTTCTCAATGTATGGTAAGTCTAAGGACTTGCGTGAACTCAAACCCTTAGCATTAACTTAATTTTTTGGATTGTCAAGAAACTTTAAGCAGATGGTATGTAGCAGATTTCACTTCCCTGTACAATAGTAAATGGAATATTCTAAAGAAACCTATGAACGAGAATGCGGTGTCTACTCAGCGTACAGCTGATAAGGTAGAAATATCGATTCACCTCGATGCAGATGTGTTAGAACAGCTTAAACATCTGACAAACGACCCCAGTCGTATTATAGAAACAGCCATTAAACAATGGCTACAAGGTGAGCGTGATAGGGATGATGATTTGACCCGCACATTTCGCCGTAACCCCCCCCTCCCACCGAGAGGAGAGTGGAACGATTAAAGCTTTTCTAGTCAGTAGTAGGGTGTGATGTGAAATTAACAGTAATTTAGGGGCGCAAATTTTGCGTCCCTAAAAACTCTGGAATTCTGTGTCTTTCCAAGTCTCTATGAGGTCAGTTGATGTGACTAAGTGCATTCCGGCCTCTGCAAACCGTTGAAATGCGGCTTCTGCTTGAGGGGTAAAATCAACAATATTAGGGACGACGACGGGAGAAGTACAATCTTCTAATAAATAAACTTTTTGGGCTAACTTTGGGTCTTTGATTTGTATTTCTTTGAGCAAATCATCGATTGTCCAAGCAACACAGTGACTTTTGGCTTGACCCGCAATTATAATCCTATCAAAAGTTAATAATTTTTGCAAAAATTGAGTGTTTTTTTGAGCAATGGTTTGCCCTTGTTCATTGGTTAAAACTTCAGGACTTAAGACAGAATAATTTTCGGTTAGGGGGTTACTTCCTTTTAGTTCAAAATGGGTCTGACTGTGACGAGCTATATTATGAAAAAATAGGGCTTCTTCGACGGATGAAACTAAGGCGTGTCCGATACCTCCTAACATAGAATGATAGGGCCAAATTGTTAAGGGAAATTTTCCGTCATCTGTTAGCTTTTTAACATAAAATTGAGTATATTTTTGTAAATTTTCGTATTTAATATTTAGATTATTAGCAATTTTTTGATTCACTTTCCAGATACCTTGTTTAATATCTTCTAGATGAATCATGGTAACAGCAGGTTGAGGATTTTCTCCTGCATCATTAACCCAAAAAATCGGGTGAAAAATTTGCATTGCTGTGTGGGTGTCCATGGTTGGTGCAATGGTGGTAATGATATCTAAATTATGATAAATAAACTCACATAATCTAATATTATCTTCTACGGCTCCATTGCCTGATTTTCCTGCTACAAATAACTCAAAATCAGGAAGGCAAAAGGTATTTTGTGCATCAATAATTAGGAGGATTATTTTAGTTTTATCTTCTGCTGAGGGTTTAATATTATGATGTTTTGCCCACTGTTTAGCTTCAATCGCTCTTTGTTGATAAGGAACGCGCCAAACTTTATGGACGTTTTGAGGAGCGAAAAATGAAGGAATAGGTAATTGATTCATGGTATTATAATTTCAATTGCTACCTCAAAGGGATTTCTTCATCATTAGATATAATAGCATGATCACAAGCTCGAATAGCTTCTAAGATTTATAATATAATAATACTCATTGGGAAAAAATTGATATATCATAGAGCTATAGCCTAGCATTAGGGTTGTTATGATGAAAGGTCAGTTAAGAGAGTTTTATGTCATTATTGAACGGGACGAAGATGGGTATTACATTGGAGAAGTTCCTCAGTTAAAAGGTTGTTACACTCAAGGGGAAACCCTCGATGAGTTGATGATTAATATAAAAGAAGTGATTGAACTTTGTTTAGAAGATGAAGAAAATAACACATTATCTAAGTTTGTTGGTATTCAAAAGGTATCTATTTAATGCCTAAACTTCCCACAGTAACAGGTCAAGAAATCATCAATGTTTTGAACAAAATTAATTTTCAAGTTGTTCGACAAAAAGGAAGTCATATTCGCTTAAAACATGAAGATGGAAGATTCGTAACTGTTCCAGTTCATAGTAAAAAAACGATTGGCAAAGGTTTATTACTAAAAATATTACGAGACGCACAATTAACTCAGGAAGAATTTATAAAACTTCTAGAATAATCAAGTATTAACTAATCATCAACTTTTGTTTTTTCTTGTTTTTTCTGATATTCAATAATTCCCTGACGAAACCCTAAAACTACTAAAATATTAGAGATACTAAGCCAAGATTCTGCGCTACCATGTAACCAATCAATATTAGCTAAGGCTTCCCCATAATGAATTCTAGCATAAATTCCTGCCGGAATTGTTACTCCAACAAATATTAATAAAACATAGAAACCAATTAACGCTAATTTAGGGGTTTCTTGACAACGGGTAAGAAACCATAAAAAACCAAGATAGGGAAATAAAGAAACAGCAAATAACGTATCTTTGGATAACATAATCAACCCAGAAAATCAAGAAACATTTTGACGAGAAGACCTAAAAATCCACCAAGCAGCTAAACAAAGGGTACAATTTCCTATCACTGTCATTGCCGCTTGAACTGTTACCAACCAAGTCAAAGATTGAGCATTATCAAAAAAATGCCAAGTACAAGCACACATAGCACTAATTAAAGCAGGTAACATTCCCCAAGAAAGTGATCGCCAATAAAACTTATCACTAACTTCAGCAAAAGTCCAGACAAACCAAATGGCCATTGTCCATTCAATGACACTAGAAACATGAACCATCCAGGTTGGAATTGAAAGTGCATTCATAAGCCATTAATTAATAACAATTTACTATCGAGATTCTAACCATTCAATCACCTTTTTACCAAGATTTGTGCCATCAAGACGATCAATTTCTCTAATTCCCGTCGGACTCGTAACATTCACCTCAGTTAAGTAACCACCAATGACATCAATCCCCACAAAATATAAACCATTTTGACGTAATCTAGGGCCAACAATGGCACAAATTTCCTGCTCTCTGGGGGTAATTTCTGTCTTTTCAACCCGTCCCCCGACAGCCATATTTCCCCTAAATTCCTGACCCGTTGGCACTCTATTTACCGCCCCAATTGGTTCCCCATCTAAGAGAATAATCCGTTTATCCCCGTCCTTGGCTGCTGGCAGAAATTCTTGTACCATCACAGGTTCTTGGCCCTGGTGGGTACTCACTTCAATGATAGAATTAAAATTGCGATCGCTAGGTTCTAAAAACAAAATTCCTTCCCCTGCTTTACCCCCCAAAGGTTTCAAAACAGCCTGTTTTTTCTCCTCAACAAATCGCCGAATAATTGCCTTATCTCGACTCACCACCGTTTCCGGCATCACCGAGTAAAATTGTAAAGTGTACATCTTCTCATTTGCTTCCCGTAACCCTTGAGGAGAATTAATCACCAAAGTTTTTTCAGGATCAATTAATTCCAGGATATAAGTGGCATAGAGGTAACGAATCGTCACGGGGGGGTCTTTCCGCATAAACACCGCGTCCATGTCTTCTAGACACCTTAAAACAGTCTCAGAAACCTGATACCAATTAGGGGAACTAACCCAACGTCCATCCTGCAATTCAACAGGTGTTAGTTGTATTTGAGACAATAGGCCCCACCCTTTCCCGTCAATGACACTGAGTTGATGAACTTCTGTCACCCAAACCTCATGGCCCAAAATTTGGGCCGCTTCCATCATGGCCACACTGCTGTCATGGCCTGGATCAAGTTTGGCTAAAGGATCAATAATAAAGGCTAATTTCATCCGGCCACCGATGTTTGTAATAACGGATCTAGTTTACCCTGGGATTCTAGGGAATATATGTCATCACAGCCACCAATATGCTGATTGTTGATAAAAATTTGTGGTAGACTACGACGGCCATTGGCCCTTTCTGCCATCACTTCTCGCCCTTCGTTGTCTCCATCAATACAATATTCTGTAAATTCAACCCCTTTTTTGACTAAGAGTGCCTTGGCCCGAATACAGAAAGGACAGGTACTCCAGGTGTAAATTTCAACGTTAGGTGTCATTTTTTGGCTCAAGTGTTAAAGTTTGTATCAATTGTACTCTTTTTAGACCGTCCATTGTCACCTTAAAAGTCAACTTGATCGGCCATAATATAGGCGAACGTCTACTGTCTCATCAATATCTTCTTATCAAAAGTCATGATGAAAATTACTTGTCTGAGTTTAACCAGTGTATTAACTGTTGTCGGTTTATCCTTTCCTGCACAAGCGGAAAATTTCAACCATCTTAATCAGTTATTGTCTACAAAACAATGTCAGTTATGTGATTTAACTGGTTCAGGTTTAGTGATGGCAGATCTTTCAGGAGCATCTTTGATCGGCGCAAATTTAGCCGGAGCAAATCTTTCTCAGGCCAATTTAGCGGGGGCCGATCTTAGGGGAGCAAATTTAACAGGAACTTCTTTGTATGGGGCGAATTTAACAGGTGCCAATTTAGGTAGTGCGATCTTTAATGGGACAGATTTACGGGAAGCTTATTTAACCAATGCTAATCTCATGGGAACGAATTTAGGGCAAGCTTATGTGCAAGGCGCAAAAGGCATTGCTAATAATGCAGGAACCCCTGAATTATTTTATGGATGGGGATTAATTGAAACGAAAGAAGGGAATTATCAAGAAGCCATTGAAAATCATAATAAAGCTCTGGCATTAAATCCTGAATTTGCTCCTGCTTATTTAGCCAGAGGTTATGCTTTATTACGGTTAGGGAATGAACAGGGGGCAATTCTGAATGCAAAAGCGGCTTCACAATTGTATGAGAAACAAGAAAATCTTCAAGGGCAAGAAACCTCTGATAATTTTGTTAAAAATATTGAGGCTGTTCAAGAGGCGAGAAAGAAAGATAAGGGCAATCCGCAATTAGACAGTATTGTGAGGGGAGTTGCGGGTTTGATGTTACAATTTTTGCTGAAAGGCGGGATTTAATCTGAGTTTAATTCGTTTAATTTTGAGACAATTACGATTAAAAACATCCCGTCAAGACTTGACTCTTAATCTTGTCCAATAACTTATCTTGTAACAATTGAGTTAAGCTCAGTAAGGCACTGGGTTCTGATAGGGTTAATGCTTTAAGACCTGTGAGTTTCTCCACTAATTCTACCCCTGATGAGGTGCTTGTGGCGATCCCTGTAATCAAATCTGGCATAAACCCAAACCCTTGACAAACACCAACGACAGCATAGGGATCTGAGGCACATAATACAGTAAAACAAATTTGATCTTTCAGTTCTTCTAAGACCACAGACCCATTATAAGGCTCCAAGGGAGAGGCCCCCGCTTCTACAACCGCTACATCAGGATTTTCAACTGCCATCATACTCAATAACTGACGCACTGACACCCGAAATTCTTCGGGAGCGGCCACAGAAGAGGGTAAACCCACATCCACAAAATCAAAAATGCGATCTGCCCCTGCATCTCCCATTGATAGCACATCTCGATAACGTCCGGCCCCTGTTAATTTGGCGGCGACAACTTTTAAGCCTAACTGTTTTAATTGATGAATAATAATCCGGGCCGCCGTAGTTTTTCCGGCTGACATTGATGTACCAATAATCATGATGGTAGGGCATTCATAAGGGATATTACTAATAGTTGGCACAAAATCTTTCATACAAACTTTGTGGTGATTTCGTATTACATGGCCCCGATATTGAAGGGAGGTGATCGACGGTAATAAATAAGATTTCGAGGTAACTTTACCAAACAAACCCGCACAAGTCATATTGTCCATACGGCCATCTTCCCCAATGGACTGCCATTCTCCCACAGCTTCTAAAGTCGCTCGTCTGACACCAAAAGCCCCAATAATGCGATCGCCTGGTAATAAGCTTGCTAAGCGTCCATTGGTCAGTTCTACTGTAGCATTAGGGGACACAGGGGACAAGACTTCTCCTACCACATAATCACCCGTTTCCCATTGTTTTCTGGGCAAAGAAACCACATCAAATGGTTGCAGTTTGAGATCAGAAATACGGGTTAAAGAACTATATAAATAAGGAGGGTTGAAAAGGTTAGTATTCATGATTTTTCTGCCTAATTTATAGTTTTGGTAGGGACTAAGGGCCCCTCGCCCCTACATCATCACAACAAAGGAGGATCAAGTAACAACCGGGCCAACAAAGCTGATCGCTCTGCTAAAGTATCAAGATAGATAAATTCTCCAGGAGAATGGGCCGCGTCTCCTACTGCCCCTAAACCGTCTAAGGTGGGGGCATAACGGTTAGTGGTATTACCATCCGATCCTCCTCCTGCGGTGGCTTCTGTAAGGTCTAAACCCAAGTCAGAAGCCATATTATAAGCCTGTTGCCAGAGTTTTTCGCTTTCTGGGGTTTTTTCCATCGGGGGTCGTCCGATACCTCCTGTAATGATTAATTGTGTGCCTGGGGTGGTGGGTTGTAAACTGAGTATTTGAGACTCAATAAATTGGGCATCTTTTTGATGGAGTACCCGCACATCAACCACGGCCTGACTTTCAGGGGCGATCACATTGGAACGAATACCCCCGTCAATGGTTCCCACATTAACGGTAATGCCTTTTTCGGGGTTATTGAGGGCAAATAATTGTTGAATGACAAAGGATAATTCTAAAATAGCACTCGCGCCTTTTTCCGGTTCTAACCCTGCATGGGCCGCTTTTCCGACGACTTTGATCGTAAAACGTCCCACCCCTTTACGACGGGTTTTTAACTGTCCCGTTTCCCCTAAAGAGGGTTCCATGACGAAGACGCGATCGCATCCTTGGACTAATTTGCGAATATAAGGGGTAGACTCTTTACTGCCTATTTCTTCATCGGAGTTGATCAAAAAAACAGGGGTTACAGTTGGTATCAAATCACAGTATAAAAGACTTTCTAAGGCGAAAATAGTTTGTATTAATCCTCCTTTCATATCATAAACACCGGGGCCGTAAAGTTTGCCATTTTGTTGTATTAAGGGCATAGTTTCTAAGGTTCCCAAGGGCCAAACTGTATCACAATGACCTAATAAGAGTTGTCTGGGTTGTGATTTAATACGGTGTTTTGGAGTTGCTAAGAGGTGTCCTCCGTTAGTTTTACCAGGAATAAGACGCACCCGATAATTACGGGTTTCTAGGGCATTTTTGAGTAAGGATAAGACCTGTTTTTGAGCAGTGGGAACCGTTGAAGGAGACTCTGCTAAAACTAACTGTTTTAAAAGTTCTACCATTCCCCCTTGACGACTGTGGAGATAGTCTAACAGTCGTTTAGAAACTTGGGAATTTAGGGTAGATGTTAACATTTTTGTAACTATTAACTATTAACTATCAACTATTAACTATTAACTATCAACTATCAACTATCAACTATCAATAATCAATTAATAATTATTGACTATTAATTATTAATTGATTATTCACCGTTTAAACCCGGCATGAAAGGGGAAGGAAAAGCTATGATTAATGGTTGTATAGCGTCCAGGGGACAGATAAACTAAGAGAGGAACATCGAGTAAAATATCTTGGTCATCTCGATCGCAACGTCTTAAAGCTGCTGTTTGCACCTGCGCGGCTGCAATTTTTCCGACAATTAAGCTATTCTCCCCAAAACCGTCTATGATACGGTCTAATTGGCATTCTAGGAACAAATAACCTTGCTGTAGTAACACTCCGTCAACGGTTGAAGCAGGGAAAGTCGGTAAAACCGATAAGCTAGGTTTGTGATCATGGTCACAACGGGGAGCGGCTGCTAAACTAGCGAATAGAACTTGATCAGGTTGAGGAAAACTGACAGTAAAGACTGTTTCGCGGCGAATATTTTGATAAGTGCCATGACGAGGGGTACAGATAAAGCCAAAATAATTATCCCATCCAAAGGGCATGGCCAAATGTTTCGGGGCGAGATCATAACTGCCATCTGCTTCCTTACTGCCAATGATAACCAAAGGTGCAACAGAAAAGAAACGATCCCATAAAGGTTGGTTAAGATCGAGATTAATTAGGCGATCGCTAGTAATAGGAGACATCACCCCTACCTCTCAACGCTTCGGAGTACAATTCAATCCACTTTCATCCTAAATAAAATTAGCTGAGAAAAACAAAAATTGTCCCCTAACTTTACAATTTGCTCCAATTTTTGATACTTCTTAACAGCTTAAAATAATTATGCAAAAAAATGGCCGGATCGTTCCGGCACCCTAATAACAGGGTCTTTTTTTAAGCATCTTCATCTTGTTTATTCCTTTAGTCTTGGTTTGACTCAGGATAACGGGGATGAATTTGTTCTGCTTCGGGACAATCATCAGAGACAGTAATATCAGAATTATATCGGGAAACAGAGGCCAGCTTTTGACTGACTGCCCCAATACTTTCAAGTCTCACCATTTCTTCCCAAGAACTAATTTCGTCGTCTTCTTCGGTTTCATAACGAATGGTGACTAAGTCTCCTTCCAAAGAAACAATAGTCGCTGCCTCGATCCAACGTTGTTGATCCCGCAAGAAAAGACAAACCTCTCGGTTTTCTGTACAGAGTTGATAAATCTTGCGGTGTAGCATAGATCTCTCCTTCGCAGGTAACATTCGTTTATGACTTTACCTTAACATTAAAGATTCACAAGATGCTACGTCAAGAAGGCTGTTTTTGAGAATTTTTTCAGTTTTGGCCCTTCCTTCCTTGGGGGTGAGGGAAAAATTGCCCGATGAGAGAGGTTTGATCTCACTAGCGATCGCCATAATGAACCACCCGAAAGCCGATATCATAAAGAGAGGCAAAGGGATCAAACTTATCCCGATAAGCGGAACGACATTTGCGGGGGCCGCTATTCCATGATCCTCCTCTAACAACCCGTTTCGTTTCATCCCCTGCTATGATCCAAGGGGTTCCGTTGTCAGGGGCATTCTCATAATTAGGATGCCAACCATCTTCGCACCATTCTCGGACATTACCATACATATCATATAAACCAAACCCATTGGCCACACCAAAAAAGCCCACAGGAGTTGTTGTGCGTCTATCTTCTCCTAAAGGGCCTTTTCCATAAGAACCCTGACTACAAATTTTCCCTTGATATTCCCAGTCTATCCCTGAATAGTTAGCTAAATCAGTGGTGATCGTTTCGCCAAAATGAAAGGGGGTGTTAGTATTAGCCCGACAAGCATATTCCCATTGAGCTTCACTGGGGAGATAATAAGAACGCTTACTATATTGGGAAAGTCTGGCACAAAATTCTAGGGCATCATACCAAGATACTTGTTCTACTGGATGATCAAGGCCCGCAAAACTTGACGGATAGGAGGTTAAGGGTTGTTTAACAGTCGGGAAACTTGCTACAGTTTGCCATTGTCCTTGGGTAATGGGATATTTACTGATCCAGAAAGGTTTGAGGGTAACGAGATGTTGGGGGGTTTGGGAGGATAAACAACCCTCCTCGGTTTTGACGGAACCCATATAAAAGATTCCCCCAGGAATGGCTACCATATCTAAGGTGATACCATGCTCTAATTTTTCCAGGAAATAAAGGGTTGTATGGCGATCGCGTTGCGTAATTTCGCCTTGGGGGTTGACTGTGACAACCTCAAATTCATAGGAGGATAGTTTAGTTGTCATGAAATTCGGTGATGAGAAGTTTACTAAAAAGCTTTCTATTTATCGGAGTTTTCAGGATAGAATACCACAGTTGAGTAACAGGCAAAAGGCAAGAGGTAAAAGGAAAACAGAAAGATGCGAATTTTATTAATTGAAGATGAATCAGGAATTGCTCAATTTATTAGTCAAGGACTCAAAGAAATTGGTTATATAGTTAGTGTGGCGAAAGATGGGAAAGAAGGTAAAGATTATCTAGAAATGTCCGAGTATGACATCATTATTTTGGATATTATGCTCCCCAGAATTGACGGATTACAATTACTTCAAGAAATTCGTCAACAACAAATTTTAACCCCTGTTTTGTTACTAACGGCTAGAGATCGCATTGAAGATCGGGTTAAAGGCCTTGATTATGGCGCAGATGACTACTTAGTAAAACCCTTTGCTTTTTCTGAATTATTAGCCCGTTTACGGGCCTTACAACGTCGTCCCCCCTTGCAAGTTAATACCCTTTTACAGTTAGCTGATTTAACCATGGATTTACCCACCAGAGAAGTGAGAAGGGGAAGCCAATTAATTGAGTTGAGTCCCTTAGAATTTAAACTGTTAGAATATTTGTTACGCAATGCCAATCAAGTCTTAAGTCGGACACAAATTGGGGAACACGTTTGGAATTTAGATTTTTATAGCGAATCCAATGTCGTCGATGTTTATGTGGGATATTTACGACGAAAAATTGATCGAGATTTTGACACAGCTTTATTACATACTATACGAGGAGTCGGTTATTGTTTAAAATGCCCTTAATCAGAATCATTAATCAGCAGCAGACTCGCTTTAATAAAATGACCTTAAGGGTTCGTTTAACTGCTTGGTATATTTTGTTATTAGGGGTAACTTTAGGGTTGTTTAGTGTTTATTTATATGGTCTGTTAAAACATAATCTTTCTCGGCAAATGGACAGAACTTTAGAAGTAACAGTTTCGGAAACCCTTAATCTTCTAATTGAGCAACAAGGAAAAATTAAACTTAAGCATACTTTAGGATCAGATTCAGTTATTCATAATCTAACTGAAGCTGGTTTTGTGGTGCGTTTAACTTCCAGAGATGGTAATGTTTGGGATGGGTTTGGACACTATCAATTATTACCGCAATTTGTCTCTCAAGAAATAGGCTTTACTAATATTAAAGCTCAAGATAAATTATGGCGAATTTATAGTTTAAAAATCTCTCTTTTAAATACTCAAGGTTGGTTACAGGTAAGTCAACCTTTGCAATCAGTATCAAAAACTTTAGACCATCTATTAGCGTTAATGTTGTTAAGTTTTCCCCTGGTTTTAATGATTGCTGCTTGTGGGGGATTATTTTTAGCTGATCGCGCTTTAAGTCCTATTGAAAGGATTATTCGCACCGCAGAAGCCATTAATCAGGATGAAATTACTTGCCGTATTAACTATCAAGGTTCTCTCGATGAAGTAGGACGATTAGCGAATACTTTAGACCGAATGTTAGATCGATTACAAACAGCTTTAGATCATGAAAGACGATTTACTGCTGATGCTTCTCATGAACTTCGTACCCCCTTAACAGTAATCAAAGGACGCATCGGCGTAACCTTAAGTCGTCTGCGTAGTCCTCAAGAATATGTTAACACTTTACAACAGCTAGATCAAGAGGTTGATCGCTTAATTCGCTTGGCTAATGGTTTATTATTTTTAACCCGTTTAGAACAAGAAAGTTTAGTCACTCAAACCGTAGAGTTAAGTCATTTATTAGAGATTTTAGTGGAACAATTAGCCCCTTTAGCTGAAACCAAAAATATTGAAATTATTCAAAATATTGAGCTTAATTTAATCGTTTATGGTCATGCTGATTATTTAACCAGTTTGTTTTTAAATCTCTTAGATAATGCCATTAAATATACCCCTAATCAGGGAATGATTACGGTAACGACAGCCCTAGTAGATAAAGGAGTAAACATCGTTTTTACTAATACAGGCTTGGGCATTTCTCCCCAAGATTTACCCCATCTTTTTGAACGATTTTATCGGGTAGAAGAAGCTCGCTCTCGACAAACTGGAGGGGCAGGATTAGGATTAGCGATTGCTTATGAAATCGCCCGTTTACATCAAGGATTTATTAGCGTTGATAGTCAACCAAATCAGATCACAACCTTCACTGTTAATTTGCCTTTCCAATAATGTAATTCAAGTAAACCCCAAATTTCTCAACTTCCTGAGAGGATAAGATATGAGGTTTACTGAAAAAAATTAACTAAAATTGTCGGGGTTCATAGTAAACTTTACCACCCTCATCAGGCACAACATGACAATTGTCATAGCCCCGAATAAAGGCATCAACAATGGAGCGATCCGACTTACGATAGTAGTCTCCTAAAATCGGTTTAATGGCTTCTGTTGCCGTCTTTAAATGATAGTGAGGCATGGTTAAAAAGATATGATGAGCCACATGGGTTCCAATATTATGATGAATATCATTGATAAACCCATAATCATGATCAACCGTCGATAAAGCCCCTTTCAAGAAATACCAATCTCTGCCCCGATACCAAGGAATATCAGGATCACTGTGGTGCAAAAAGGTCACTAAATCTAACCATATTACAAAGACAATATATGGCCCAAGATAGTATTTAAGCAACCATAAAAAGCCCCATTGATAGGTCAAAAATCCTAGTAACCCAACCATACCAATTAAGCAAATGGTACTGGTGAGAACATCCCATTTTTCAGAGGGACGAAATAAATCACTATTAGGGTCAAAATGACTACCTTTTCGTCCAGGGGAACGCTTAAACAAGTAGAGAGGATAAACAAATAAAACCAGTTTAAAACGGGCGAATTTTTCTAACCATCCCATCTCATTATATTTGGCTTCAGTAATAGGATACCAACTTTCATCAGTATCAATATTTCCCGTATTTTTATGATGGGTGCGGTGACTAATACGCCAACCATGAAAGGGAACTAAAATGGGAGTATGGGATAAATGTCCGATCAGATTATTTAACCATTTGTAGCGAGAAAATGAACCATGGCCGCAATCATGTCCGACTACAAATAAGGCCCAAAACATGGTTCCTTGCATCACCCAAAAGATGGGCCAAAAAAACCAAGAATCTAGACTATGGGCGATCGCATAAAGGACACAAACAATAAAAATGTCCCAAACAAAATAAGAGAGGGACTTCAGAGGAGAAGATTCAAAACAATGGGGGGGAATTGCTTCTTTGACATCTTGTAAGGTAAAAGGAAGGTCAACGACTTTGGGTTGCGGCCTATCCGCAATCATAGGTTGCTGCATTCGGTTCTGGATCTCCTGTTAAAAGAGTGTTTGAAGAAAAAGACTTAATTTTTCTTAATCTAAGTTCATTATATTACATTAAGGACTGACGCTTTTTTAGCTAAATCTAATATATAATTTTGTTAAAGTCAGAACAATCACGCCTTTCTTGGACTCATCAAGCAGTACAGAATGCTTGACCAAACTAAAATACTTGTCAAAATCTAGAGTGGGGCCTTACCCAAGTGAAGCCAGAGTTAAACCCAAAAACTGTAGAATTGACTGCCGAGGAGTGGTTTAATCTTGGTTAGGACAAATGGCAATCAGGAGATAACCAAGGTGCGATCGCCGACTACAATCAAGCTATTTCCCTCAAACCCGACTATGCTAATGCCTACTACAATCGCGGGAATGCCAAGGATGACTTAGGAGACAAGCTAGGTGCGATCGCTGACTTCAATCAAGCTATTTCCCTCAAACCCGACTATGCTAATGCCTACTACAATCGCGGGAATGCCAAGGATGACTTAGGAGACAAGCTAGGTGCGATCGCTGACTTCAATCAAGCAGCACAACTTTACTCGCAGCAAAACAATATGGAATGGTACCTTAAAGCCCTCGAAAATATCAAAAAACTTGAAAAGGGATTTTGAGGAAAGTTGTTCTGTTGATCAATTAAGTGATATTAGGTTAAGGATTACCTGAAAAAAAGAACCTCAGCACAAAACCACCAACTGCTGTTAGTAAAATGCCTATAAGAGTCCAAATTTGCGCTCTAGTTGACCCTTTGAGTTCCTTGACATCTTCTTTGAGGTTTTTTACTTCTGTTTTGATTTCTGCCAGTTCCACTTCAATGTTATTAAGTTTCTCTAACTTCTGGTTAACCTCTTTGATACTTTGTTTGATTTCTCCTAAGACTTCCTCTAAAGAGTAAGTTACTGTGATGGGTGTTTGACTCATGAGTTAAACTCCTGTTAGATAAATTTTATGGTGGGTTACGGTGGATAATTAATTAACACATTAGCTGCATAGCACATCCCCACCTAACCCACCCTACGCAATGATTTAAACTAACTTCTCCAGCGTAATATTCTGGGTTCCACAGGATTTTTAAAAGGTCGGTTTTCGGCTTGAGCTTTTTGATATTCTTGTTTTAGACGAAAATACCATTTTGCTTGAGTATCGGCATCATCAATTAACATTAAGGCAGGATCATACATCAAACCTTCTTGTTGTTGAATGACTACATCTCGATCTTGATAGAGAAATTTACGGGTTAAAAAGCTTAATAACGGTTTGAATGCACCCATCCAAGGAATTGTCCAATACATACTCTGAAACGCCTCACATTGGGTTTCATCAATGGGGGTAATCGTCGTTAATAAACAAGCAGAATAGCGATCGCCTCTTAAGATTTCTGTCCGTACACTGGGCAACTCAAAGACAATCTCAATCGAGACTTTATTGCCTAAAATCTTATAAGGACGCGCACTGACTGGCATATCATAGGGAACGAGACGAAATCCTTGGGGTACAGGTTCATATAGCTTTTCTTTTACCGTAAACTTACGGCGGCCACTACGCCACCACCAAGAACTATGGATATAGGGGCCGTGGGCCGGGTCCATCAATCCAATTATTGCATGATCCATGTGACAATCAAAATGGATAATTTCCGAGATTCCTGGTTCAACTTTACCAAAATCAGGAATAGTCGGCACTGGGGGAATGGTTGCGGGGTCAATTTCTTTTTTGGTGTCTTCCGCAAAATACACCCAAATGTTCCCTTGTACTTCTCGACAGGGATAAGTGGGAACCCGAATGCGACTAATATCTAGGTCATCATATTCTGTTAAGGAAGGAATTACGCTACAACGTCCGTCATTGGTACTAAATTGCCAACCATGATAACGACAACATACGTCATCCCCATCCATCCAGCCATATTGTAGGGGAATGCCTCGATGGGGGCAAATATCACGCATGGCAAAGACTTCCCCATCTTTACGCCGTCCCACTAAAACGGGTTCACCAAGCATTTTTTTATGTACCATTTTACCTGGTTTTAGTTGTTGGCTAGGTAAGGCAACATACCAACAGTTACGCAATAGGGTTGTCATGCAGCAGTTTTCCTCCTTTCAAGGCTGTTGACGGTGTTGGCTTGGATTTTGTGCCAAGTCAACTAAGGTCAGATCATACAGGATTTAACGGGGTTTAACCCCTACCACAATTGATTGTAGGGACATAATACCATTATGTCCTCATCCCAGGAGAAAAGGGGAAATTAATGATAATTTCGGATCAATTCTCTTAATCTCGGTTTATCTGTAGATTAAGATTAAATGCAAAACAGCTTATCACTCCGTGCTTATTCAAAGTTAACTCGTTGATATAAATGTTGTAAGGAAATTTCCCACTCAACAGAAGCTAATTTTAAAACAGCATTTTCTCCTGTATAAAAGTTTAGTGACCATTGATTTTCTGTTTTCTTAACATATTGGTCTACCGAATAACTATATTGCTCAATTAAAATATATTCTTGAAAAGTGGGAAGAGAACGATAATATTGAAACTTATCTACTCGCTCATAACCTTTAGTCGATTGGGATAACACTTCAACAATAACTTGAGGATTGGTTATATTTGAGGTTCCTTTTCCATGATAAATCGGTTCACCTTTAATCACCCTGATATCAGGATAGGTATAAAAATTATGTTCAGATAACTATAAACGCACTCCCTCCATGTAGATATAATAATCTTGATTATTAATGTTTAAAGGAAAATTTCGACAAAAATTAAGACAAATTTGATTATGATTTGTCGTTCCACCTACCATCGGTATAATTTCTCCATTATGATATTCGTTTTTATATTCCGCAGTTTCTTCTAATTTCAAATATTCTTCTGGGGTGTAATATTTATTCTCAGTTTCCACTAGCATTTTAGTTGTCTCCTTGGTTATTTTTGATTAACAAATAATCCCTTACTGTTGTTTTGCTTTCATAGCATAATCCCTAAATCTTTCTAAGTCTGCCATAATAGTAGACTCAACAATTCTGCCTAAAAATAAATTATCCATTAACTTACCTAACCACCCTGGAATGCCATAAGCAACACTTAAACGAACAATACTACTACCTTGTCGATCATAAAAGCGAATCGCCCCACGATTCGGTAATCCATCAACAGATTCCCATTGTATAATTTGGTTGGGAGTTACTTTTAAAATCTTCGATAACCAAGTAAATTCAAAGCCACTACTCGCTAATTTCCAACGGGATAATTCGGGATTTTCCTCTAATATTTGAACTGAATCAATCCATTTCATCCATTTAGGCATTTGTTCGAGATCTGACCATAAACTCCACACTAAATCTATGGGGGCATCGACTTCAATTTGTACGCTATGTTCTAACCAATTAGACATATTATTATTGGGTTATTATCAAAAGGTAGGGTGGGCAATGCCCACCATCTTAGCTATTTTAGCGAATTGTTGAAACTTGGGGGGAAGTTTTCAGATTTTCAGCTTGCGCTAAGATCACTTTAGCCGCTTGTTTCCCTGAAATAGTTGCTCCTTCCATACTATCAATATAATCCTGTTGGGTGTAACTTCCTGCTAAGAAGAAATTAGTGATCGGGGTTGCTTGAGAAGGGCGATAAACGTCCATTCCTGGGGCTTCTCGATAGAGAGATTGAGCTAATTTTACCACACTATACCAGGTCATATTGAGTTCCCGTGATGAGGGAAAAAGTTCCTGAACTTGTTTTAAAACATGGTTGGCAATGTCTTCATTTTTGGCTTTAATAAATGGATCACCAGGGGTTAAAACTAATTGTAAAAGTGATCCCTGTCCTTCTTTGTAATAATCCCCAGGACTACTTAAGGCTAAATCAGAAAAACAGGAAAAATCAGCGTCCGCAGTGTACAATAAATTATCAATTCCTGCTGCTTCTTTTAATTGCTTCCGTTTCGCTTCATCTTGTAATTCTGTGACCCAACCATCAAAGCGCAATTGTACCGTTGCCACCGGAACAGCTTCTAATTTATAAATGTTATCAAAGGTCGCCCATTTACGCCACCCATCGGGAATTAATCGCTGAATTCCTGGTACATCACAAGCACAAACATAAGCATCTGCGGTAATGGTTTCTTCCGTTTCTCCATCGGCCACAATTATGCCATTTACTTGAGTTTTTTCCTCAGTTTCTTGATATAAAATCTCTCTAACTCGTCGCCTTGTATAAATTTTCACCCCACGACTTTCTAAATAATTAACAATAGGTTTATGGAGATATTCATGGGGAGAACCCTCTAACATTCTTAAGATAGATGCTTCGGTTTTAGTAGCAAAAAATAGGAAAATTGTCAACATACAACGGGCAGAAATATTCTCCGTATCAATAAACCCTAACGCATAGGCGATGGGGTTCCACATTTTTTGCAAACTGCCATTATTTCCCCCATGATTCCTAAACCAATCAGCAAAACTGATAGAATCAAGATCGCGGATGGTTTTCATGGCCCCTTCAAAGTCGATTAACCCTCGAACTATAGGACTTGTTCCTAATGCCAAGGAATTAGCCATTTTATCAATAGTAGATAGTTGAGAGGTGGTAAAAAAGGCTTTTAAGCCATGAAAAGGCGCACCTGTGAGGAAGCGAAAATCTAATTCTCCTACTTTACCCCCACGATTAATAAAAATGTGAGTATGTTCCTTTAAGCGTAAATTATCGATCGCCCCGACTTTTTCCATCAGGGCAAAAAGATTATAATAACAACCAAAAAAGACGTGCAACCCCATTTCGATGTGATTACCGTCATTATCCACCCAACTACCGACTTTTCCGCCTACAAAGGGACGAGATTCAAAGATTTCCACTTCGCACCCTGCATCTACTAAGTCGATAGCTGTGGCCATTCCTGCTAAACCTGCACCAACGATCGCAACTCGCATTCTATTTTCCTTGTCTCATTTTCTTTACATATTGTAATAGACAAGGAACACTCTCTCCTGGTGATTTACTGGATCATACTTTGTAGATTTTGTCAAGAAACAAAACTCATTTAAACGGCCAAAACTTAACAAAAGAGGCGATCACCGATAGATTGCGTCATCAATGGTGACTCGGAAAAACTCACCCTCCGACTCAAACCGCTCAGTGCCAAAGTACCACCCAATGCGTAGACGAGCAAGTTCCCCTCTCTCACCCTGCACGACAAAACTCGAATGTAGGTGCGATGAATCCATTTTTGTCCATGAGACATCATCACCACAGAAAACAGACGGCAATAAGGTTGATTCTGTCTGGAGACGACCGAAAGTAGATCGCGTAATATCAGAATCAGTCGCCGTCATAACAGGGAACAGCCCTAAAAGCTTCCACTGCATAGCCCCTACGCCGTCTATGATGCGATCTGATCCCCAAATTGGGAAACCGTTCAGCCATGCCGTAGCACTCCAAATCAGCCCACGTTCCCAGCAAATGACTTGCTCTGCTTTGAAGGGAATCCATTTCTTTAATTTTATCTCGCCGTGCATAAGTAATCGAACCGCAGAAGCGATCGCAGTTCCAGGAGCGATCGCGTGTTCAAGATACTGTCTTGCTGTTTCTGGTAGGTGAGAGAATTCATAAGGGTGGAATACACGATCTTTAGATATGGCTGAATTCCAAAGCGTATTGAGAGAAATTTGTTTAGTCATTATTGCCTCTAGTATTTTAAATTCAGAAGACAAATCTAGATCATTTATCTATTTTCTGGTGTTAAACAGAAGGTATTTCTTACGAGTATATGCTATTCCCAAAATGACAGATACTATTAGCTCAAAGGAGAAAACTATAATTACTTTCCAATTCAAATTTAGCTGCAAGGCTCCATTATTACCTATATATAAAGCTAACCCAATACATCCATTAAACCAGGCATGACTTAATATACAGAAAAATAAGTTATTTGTGTATTTATATAGAGTTGTAAAGCTTGAACTTACAATTATTACCGAAAATAGATACAATCCAAATGGGAATGAAGTTTGAACTGTTCCTTTGATAAACCATAATGGCAAATGCCATATACTCCATATAATTCCCACAATAAGGACAGAAGGTAAATAATTAATTACCTTTTCTAATTTAGGTTGCAAAATCCCACGCCATCCTAATTCCTCTAATCCACCGAAAAGGATAAGCAGTGGTAAATTAATAACCAGAGAGAGAATGGATATAGGATTCTTGATTCCAAAAGAAATCCAAATCATAAACAAACGCCAGAATGAGAATAATCCAAATATCAGCCACACTTTTCTATCTAGTTTTTTACCAAAGACAAACCTAACAAAAGATTCTTCAGCAAAATCTTCCTTGAACTGTCGATAAATAATATAAGAACTAATTGCTGGACCCAACCCACCAATTAAGTTCGGTATCCAAAATAAAGGCTCACCATACCAAAGAGCATTAAAATATCTGTTCCCGATGATAATAGTTAACCAACAAAACCATGTTATAGAAAAAGTGTAAAGTAGAAAAAGTCCGATTTGCTTTAGCGATCGCCTCTTTGGTTTCATGTTTTTATTGTTAAATGAAGTTCTTTTTTGAGTATGACATCTCCGCCAAAAGCGATCGCAGTATCCAAAACTCTGGCATTAGGGGATACCGTCACATTCCCCCCAAAAGCCAGAATTAATTGTGGCCATTTGTAGATTTCATCCTTACTCAATTAAACGCTTTGATCAAAGCCTCAAACTCCACTCGCAGTGATTTGTCATGAGCCGAGATGGGAGGAATCTGGTGATCTATACTTAGAAATTGATAGACTGCTATCTGAGCAGCCCGCACCGAATACTCAACCGTAAAGACTACATCATTAGGAATTTCCACAAACTGGCTGATCAAAGCTAGGTTTTTCGAGCTATGAGGAATCGGCAAGGGTCGATCCTTCCGTAAACGAGGCATAAACATACTGGTGATGTAGGGCATTCTGCAAGGAATACAATTAGCCGATTCCACCACATCAAAATCAAATCGTAAATGACCGCAGAGTTCTTGAAGAATTTCTTCTCCGTTGCAGTCGCTCATTGGTTTAGGAACAAAATTACCTACTTTATCGGGAAAAAGGGCATATCCCCAAAACACCTGGATATCGGCCGGCTGATTGGCAAAATGGGGTTGATGTGCTAATACGATAGACATGAGCCAATTTGAGTCTTTAAAAGTTACGAGTCCGCCAGTTCCCGGTTCATTGCCACTAAATTTGGTGATCTTGTCGAAGAATGAGGGATTTTTAAGGGTGACAGTGAAAGATTCCCAGCAAGACTCAGCAATACTGCTGTTAAAAGCCGAAGGATTCCCGAAATCTGGGTTTTCCGCCGCCAGTTTTTCCCACACACTCCAGCTTTTGCAATCCTGTTTGGTCAGCTTTTTGGGTGCATTCGTCATTGACCCCAAACTTGAAGCATCGGTCATAGAACCGTTTTGCAGAAAAACAAAATCCCCGTCTTTAACCGGGAGGGTTTTACTTTGACCATTCTGCTGATAATGAATACCTGTCACAACCAACTTACCCTTTTCTGTGTTGTGATCGAGATCCGTCACCTGAGAATCTAGGATAAAATGAACATCGCGGGCTGCAAGCCAACTCTGGATCGGCAGAACTAAAGAATCATACTGATTATAAATGGTTCGCTTAACCCCCGCAAGGGTTTCAATGCGAGAGAATTCGAGCATAAAACGATGCAAGTAACGCTTGAATTCAACGGCACTATGCCAGGGCTGGAATGCAAAGGTAGTAGACCACATATACCAGAATTCTGTCTCGAAAAATTCAGGGGAAAGCCAATCTGTGATACAACTGGCCCCCAATTCATCCTCATCAGCAAGGCTTAGTGTTAGCAATTCCCGACGATTTTCCATGGAAAAGCCCATCGAACCCACTGCGACTATTGCCCTGCGACTGTCAACCAGACGCGCCAGACAATTTGACTGGTGCTGCTCATTAAACTCCATCGTTTCGTCAAATACAGTTTTACCCGGTGAATTCAGGGAGGGAATCGATTTGAAAAGATCCCAAGTACATTCGTAATTGTCAGTCGTAAACATCCGCCCCCCCCGCATGGAATAACCGTCTACAGGGTTTCCTATTCCATCCAAACTCCCTCCTAGGACGGGTTTTGCTTCTAGGATAAAAATATTGTCGCCCCTGAAGCCACCGTCTCGAATCATGAAAGCTGCGGCGGCTAATGAGCCGATACCACCGCCCAACAAATAGGCCTTAGATTCCTTATTCATGTCAATTAATTCTCCGATGAGTTTGGTTTAATTTAGAGCTTGTATCTGATGTTAAAAACCCGATCTTTAGGTAAAAAGCAACAGCAATCTTTACTCATTACTTTCAAGTATTGCCTTCGCTTGCAAAAGCTCTTGATATTGTTCGTCGCTGACATCTGGATACTTGAGGTTTAGTTCCTTTAACTGGGTGTAAATGATGCCAGCTACAACTAGACGAGTAAACCATTTGTGATCGGCGGGGATAATATACCAAGGAGCATATTCTGTACTGGTGTGATTGAACATATCCTCATAGACACTCATATAGTCATCCCAAAAGCTACGTTCTTTCGCATCATTTACAGAGAATTTCCAATTCTTTTCAGGGCGATTAATCCGTTCAAGAAAACGTTCTTTCTGCTCCTCTTTGGATACATTGAGGAAAAATTTAAGGATGATCGTCCCGTTATTAACCAGATGCTTCTCAAAGTTGTTGATTTCTTCAAAGCGACGCTTCCAAATATCATTATCAATTAAACTAACAGAAAGCGGTCGCTGCTCTAGGATTTCTGGATGTACTCTTGTAACTAAAAGTTCTTCGTAATAAGAGCGATTAAAAATGCCAATTCGTCCTCTTTCGGGTAAAGCCTTAGAACATCGCCACAAATAGTCATGATTTAACTCTTTTGTAGATGGTGCTTTAAAGCTATGCACCTGACATCCTTGAGGATTAATACCCGACATAACGTGTTTAATGGTACTGTCTTTACCAGCCGCATCCATAGCCTGAAAGATAATTAGCACAGCATGGGTGTTTTCGGCATAGAGAATATCCTGATATTTAGCTAACGCCTTAATACCTTCCTTTAAATGACCTTTAGCTTTTGACTTTTTGAGGTAATCAGCTTTGTAGCCTGGATCATAGTCTTTTGCAAGAGAAATTTTCCGTTTTTGTGGCACAAAAATCTGTTCTGGTGGCACAATAAAAGGACGAATCAAATCATCAAGTTTTTTGATTGGAAATGGGTTTAAGGATAAATCAGTGTGGTTATGTTTATCGGTCATGATTTTAACTCTCAAATATCAAGTTAATATCTGGGGTAAGCGATCAATAATTTTTATCTATGCTATCGAAATTCTAACATAGTTTTTTCAGAAATAGATTAAATTTACTTTCTGTTGATTTTCGAGACTTTAATACTTACCGCCAGAAAAATCGTCATCCTTTTGAGAATTTGATGTCTATTAACTAAAGTAATGCTAGAAATTGGCGATCGCCTAAAAACCACGAATCACAGGAATAGCGATCGCCCTTTAATATTCACAACCAGCGATCGCATTCCCCATACCCAAAATTTATCTATCTAAACTTGAACTAACGGCTGATTGTTTATAGATGAACGAGGTTGAATCGTCTTTTGAATTTCTTCTCCCGCTAACTCTTCGGCTAGGCGTAATTCATAGGCTTTTTGCAAATTAAGCCATAGTTCTGCACCAGTGCCAAACCATCGTCCTAGACGTAGTGCCGTGTCAGCAGTAATACCTCTTTGCCCTTTGAGAATTTGCGTAATCCGATTTGTGGGTATATGGAGCGATCTCGCTAGTTCTGACGCACTAATTCCAAGTTCTTCTAATTCATCAGATAAGATTTCGCCAGCGTGAATTGCAGGTCTTGCCATAGTTGTTTTCTCCTTTAGTGATAATCGACAATTTCGATATTAAATGGGCGATTTTCTGTTTCTGTCCACTCAAAACAAATACGCCATTTGTCATTTATGCGGATGCTGTACTGCCCTTTTCTATCTCCGCCTAATACCTCAAAACGGTTACTTGGTAAAGCCATTAAAGATTCTTTGTTAGGTGCGGCTTCTAGGATTTCTAGGCGTTTGTATGCTTGTCTTTCAAATGCCTGAAATTCTTTGACACGATCGCCAGTAGCAAATTTGGCTGTGCGTTTGTCTTTATATTTTTGAGGCATAGGCAAGTGTTATGTATTACGTCAAGCATAACATTTATATCGCAATTTCGCAAAAAATCAACCAGCGATCGCAATACCGCAAACCCTTTATTCAGATAGATAATTGAGGATATTGTGCTTCACCAGAGAAAGCGATCGCCTAAAAATCACGATTCATAACAATGGCGATCGCCAAGACCAATAATGACTAAGTGATCGCCCAGAAATCACGACTCATAAATAATGGCGATCGCCTTTGAATTAGAGTTAAAATCTATAGTAATTTATCATTAACGCCAAAATTACAATGTAATCGATTAAGAAACTTATAATGGCACTGACCTTTCAAAAGTTAGCAAGATTAGCCGATTTCCCAGATCAGGCTCGTAACACGGGTTATCTAAGCCCCAATAATTGGGATGATTACGGTCATAAAACCTTATTTCTCCTCACAATCTTTGACGAGCAAGGTAATGAGCAGACTATTGGTAATATTAAAATAGGCTTTGTTGGTCAAAATAGTGGATGGACTGAAAAAGAAATTCCACAGCAATTTGAGGTGTTGCCTGAAAATTTTTATTCTCTTGGACAGGATGCTGATTATTACGAAAACGTAGTAAAAAGTCTCTCTGGAGAAATGGCTATTAATGTTTTAACTGCTCTCGGCGATGTCGTACATGATCCTAGTCGGCTTCAGATCGCCGAAAATGAACACGCTTTTAAGGTTTCTCTACTAAGATCGGTGAACAGCTCGTCTATTGAACATCAGTTCAGAAGAATTTTGCGCCATGAAGCACAACTTACTGAATATAATTTCTTCTATGAGAAGGATAACAATGAACGTTATTCTGGCATAAAAGTCGAGTTTTCTGTTGAGCCAAATACTAAACCTTCTTCCAATATCCATATACTAATTGGTCGTAATGGGGTGGGAAAAACAACCCTTCTGAATAATATGATTGATGCTCTTCTTCCTGCGCGTGGTGCGGTAGAAGAAACAGGCTATTTTGCTACTCCATCATCACAGAATAAAGCCGAACCAATCGGGAATGATTACTTTGCTGGTGTTGTTTCGGTTTCATTTAGTGCTTTTGATCCTTTTACTCCTCCTAATGATCAGCCTGATGCTAATGCTGGGATGCGCTATCACTATATAGGGCTAAAAAAGCGTTTTGCTCAACAAGAAGATCAGAATCTTTGGGGACTAAAAAATAAGGTTGATTTATGCCAAGACTTCATAAAGAGTTTAAAGATATGTTTTGCGTTAACAGCGAAGAAAGCCCGTTGGATAAATGCGGTTAAGACGTTAGAGTCAGATTTTAATTTTGCTGAAATGGATTTGTGTGAACTTGTTAACGTATATGCGGATCTATCCGACAATCAACAGGATTTTTCTGAAAGAGCAGCAGCACTTTTCAAACGAATGAGTTCGGGTCACGCCATTGTACTTTTAACTGTTACAAAACTGGTTGAAACAGTTGAAGAAAAAACCTTAGTTCTGCTTGATGAGCCTGAAAGCCATCTTCATCCACCATTATTATCAGCATTTACGCGAGCGTTATCTGATTTGCTGGTTAATCGTAATGGTGTAGCGATCATCGCCACCCATTCGCCAGTCGTGTTACAAGAAGTACCTAAATCTTGCGTTTCGATCCTCCGAAGAACTAGGCTCATTGCAAATGTCGATAGACCAGAAAATGAGACATTTGCAGAGAATGTGGGGATTTTAACGCGAGAGGTTTTTGGATTAGAAGTTTCCAAATCTGGATTTCACCACTTATTGGCAAATTCTGTCGCTGAAGGTAAGAGCTACGAAGAAATAGAACAAGAATATCAGCACCAACTTGGTTTTGAGGGGAAAACTATTTTACGTTCGATGATAATGATTAGAGATTCGCAATTGGGAGCTATCGAATGAGGGCTTTAGCTACACCAAATGACGATCCTCAAGAAGTATATCAAAAATGCATCAATAGCATTACAGATGAACATTTACGCACACGCCTCAATCTGGTAACTAACGAGATTGTGGTTGCAGCAACCAATTATAAGCAAAAAGTAGAGGCTAAGCAGCTTTATTCCATTCCACCAAATAACTGCGAGGAGGATGAACACGCTTTAGGCACAGTGACTAAAAAGGAGCTAAAAAATGTTTATAGCTCACATATGGTGAGAAGATCAAAACCAGCAAGAGCGATCTATGACTCGTTGTTATCAAAGTCTCCTTTAGGTAAATGTCCATTTTGTGGGTTTGGTCAAGCTTCTACTTTAGATCATTACCTGCCTAAAGCTAAATATCCTCAATTCTCGGTTCTCCCATTTAATTTAGTACCATCCTGTAAAGATTGTAATACAGGTAAAAGCACGGCAATTGCGACTACAGCAGAAGGGCAAAGCCTACATCCTTATTTTGATCATCAGAACTTTATTGATGATCAATGGCTCCATGCGAAAGTAATAGAAAAGACACCTGCAAGTATTCGATTTTTTGTTAAAGCTCCTGATCACTGGGATGATATATCCCAAAAGCGAGTTCAGTCGCACTTTAACGCTTTTAAGTTGGATTTACGATATTCAGTAGAGGCTGCCGAGCAACTTGCTTGTTTAAGGTATTTACTAATCTCTCTTCATGAATCATGTGGTCTAAATGGCATAAGAATAAACTTAACGAATGAAGCCAAATCTTATGCTCTTCTGTATAAAAACTCTTGGCAAACAGCTATGTATCAAGCTCTTGTAGCAAGTGATTGGTATTGTGATCGTGGCTTTCAATTATAGATGATTGGCTTGGTTTTGAAGTTTTTGATAGGTTCAAGGTGATCGCAAAGACTGATAAGCGATCGCCTAAAAATCAGGACTCATAGGAATAGCGTGCGTTTGCATCTAATCATGCAAACGCACGCGCCGTAACAACATGGCATTAATTGAAACAACAACGGTCGAAATGCTCATCAGGACTGCACCCACTGCTGGCGATAAGATAATGCCGAACGGTGCTGCAATTCCTGCCGCCAAGGGAATGCCAATGACGTTGTATCCAGTCGCCCAAAACAAATTTTGGATCATTTTGTTGTAGGTGGCTTTTGCCAGTTTCAGCGCATAGGTGGCATCCAGTGGATCGCTTTTGACTAAAACTAAATCAGCCGACTCGATCGCCACATTAGTTCCAGCGCCAATCGCCAGTCCTAAATCTGCCTCAGTTAATGCAGGTGCATCATTGATGCCATCACCAACAAAAGCGGTCGGCTGTTCAGCTTTGAGCTTACGAATCAACGCAGCTTTATCCTCTGGCAAAACACGGGCATAGTAGCGATCAATGTGCAAATCCTCAGCAACGGTCTTGGCAACCGCTTCAGCATCGCCTGTAATCATCACCACCTGCACGCCCATTTTCTGTAATTTTTTCACCGCTTTTCGTGCCGATTCGCGCACTTGATCTGCTAACCCAAAGACTGCCAGGACTTGCTGATCATCCATCAATGCGATCGCGCTTTCCCCCCGCGATTCACTTTCTTGCAGTTTTTTTTCTAAGGTTGGAGGAAACCGCAATTTCAACTCCTCAACCCATTCTGGTCTGCCAACCCGATAGCGTTGATTATTAACTACACCTTCAACGCCTTGACCCGGTACAGCTTTGAAGTCAGTCCCTTGAGAAAGCTGGCTGTTACGGTTATGGGCTTCCTCAACGATCGCTTGTCCGAGAGGATGTTCTGATAAGGATTCTAAAGAAGCAGCAATCACTAAGGCGGGTAACTCCTCAATACCGTCAGCATAAATCCGCTCTACGCCGAATTGTCCTTTTGTCAAGGTTCCCGTCTTATCAAAGGCGATGGTTTTAATGCCTCGCGCTCGTTCAAAAGCATCTCGGTTTCGTACCAAAATCCCGTTTTTAGCTGCCATTGACGTGGCGTTAATAATGACTAAGGGAATCGCTAAACCCAAGGCATGAGGACAGGTAATTACTAACACCGTCACCGCACGATTAATGGCAAAAGTTAAACCGCCTGTTCCCACTGATAGCCAAACAATGAACGTCAGCGTAGAAACGGCGATCGCTGTATAAGTTAGCCAACCAGCAAGTTTATCGGCTTGGTTTTGATATTGACTTTTAGAAGCTTGCGCTTCCTTAACCAGTCGCATAATCTGGCTCAGAGTTGTTTTATCTCCGGTGCGAGTGACTTTGATGGTCAAAGCACCCTCTCCATTCACCGAGCCAGCAACAACTTCATCACTAGCTTTTTTGACCACTGGGCGCGACTCTCCCGTTAAAAAAGCTTCGTTAACGCTGGAGTTACCGTCTACAACTTCACCATCAATGGGGATTTGTTCACCCGGACGAATGAGAATCCGATCGGCTTCAACTAATTCACTCACAGATACATCTTTGATCTGCCCATTGACCTTTTTGTGAGCGAGGGACGGCACTAGATCTGCGAGATGCTCTAGAGCGCGGCTGGCTCCTTGCACAGATGCCATTTCAATCCAGTGACCGAGTAACATGATCACGACTAGGGTTGCTAGTTCCCAATAAAAGGAATTTCCTTCTAATCCCAGAGACACTGCCACGCTGTAGACAAACGCTACGGTGATGGCAAGGGCAACCAGAGTCATCATGCCAATTTTACTGCGGAGTTCGTGGTAAGCCCCCTTCAGAAAAACCAAGCCACCATAGAAATAAATAACGGTTGAGAGAATGGGCGTTACCCAATTTGAACCAGGAAACTGGATCGCTTGATAATTAAACCACTGCTGAAACGATGGCGCAAAATAGAGGACGGGTAGGGTGAGCAGGAGGCAAATAAAGAAGCGGCGTTTGAACATAGCTGGGCTGTGTCCTGCGTGTTTATCGTGTCCTGCGTGTTGCTTATGATTGGGCTGTTTACCGTGTGGATCGGGGTTAGGTAGATTTCTTTTTTTTGTTTCATTAATATCTAACATCGTTTTTCTTCAGAATAAAAGCTTGAGATGGGATTTTGATTCTAGGTAGCTAGACATAAGGTATATAAAGGAACCTAAAAACCAGCTAAGATGGTTATTCGATCACGGCTCATAAACCTTCAAGTCTTTCACTGCCGGTCCATGAAGCACTACTCCATCGCAGCCGAAGCGAGCACCATGACAAGGGCAGTCCCAACTCTTTTCTGCACTGTTCCAAGCAACGATGCAACCCAAATGAGAACACACCGCAGAAACAGCGTGAATCGATCCCTGTTCATCCCGATAAGCGGCAAGCTTTTCACCATCGATCGTCACCAGTTTTCCTTCACCAGAAACCACCTCGGAAAGCGTTGATTTTTCTAGTCCTTGAAATCGATCACCCACCCAATGCATACCGACACTAATCGTCTGCTTGATTCCTTCTGACGTTGCAAATGGTGTCGCACGAGTGGCATCATACAAATTTGCCCAAGGGTTATTGATGCCTAAAATCAAGTCCGAAAGCAGCATTCCAGACAGCGTCCCTTTTGTCATTCCCCACATACTAAAACCCGTTGCCACATAAATGTGAGAACTAAGGGGCGTTAATTTGCCGATGTAGGGCAAATTGTCAAATGACACCATGTCCTGGGTTGACCAGCGATAGTCAAAGGTATCAATGCCAAAGCGCACACGAGCAAAGTCCTCCACTTTCTGGTATTGTTCCTCTGTTTTGGAGATTTCGCCCACTTTATGCCCACCACCACCGACTAAAAGCAATAATCCATTGCGATCAGGAGTGGTACGAATTGAGAAGTATCTTTCCCCACTGCCAATAAACATCCCCTCTGGTGCTTGCTCAGGGTCGATTTTTGCCCCGACAATGTAAGAGCGTTTGGGATAGGTTTTAGCGAAAAAGAGTCCCCTATCTAGGATGGGTAGATTGGTCGTGATCACGACTTCTTGTGCTGTTATCACACTTTTATCGGTAATAACCTGGCAAGATGTTTTTTCTTCCTCAACATTCAAAACCCTCGTATCTTCAAACACATAGCTGCCATCACCTTGAACACACTGGGCCAGATGGAGTAAGTATTTGCGGGGATGAAATTGCGCTTGATGATCGAACTTGACTGCTCCAGCGATCGCAAATGGCAAAGAAGTCTCTTTTACAAAACAGGCAGGTAATCCCAGTTTAAGGGCGGCTGTAACCTCGTCCTCGATTTTTTTGAGTCCCTGTTCCGATTCAGCAAAAGTATAAGCACTGCGGCGGCTAAAGTCGCAGTCAATGTTCTCTTCCGCCACAAATTTAGCGACTTGCTCTAGGGCTGCTTGATTAGACTCAGCATAGAGCCGCGCTTTGTCTATACCTAGATCTTGGAGCAGATCAGCGTAAATTAGCTGATGAAGGGATGTGACTTTGGCAGTAGTATGACCGCTTACTCCTGTTACCATTTTTTGGGATTCAATGATAGCAACAGTTTTACCCGCTCTTTTGAGCAGAATGGCAGTTGTTAGCCCTGCGATCCCACCACCCACAATTGCCACATCGACGGCGATATCATTGCTTAAAGTTGGAAAGCTCGTTTTTGGAGTCGAGTCAATCCAATAGGAAATCGGTTTACCAGTTAAAGAATTCATGGGTGTTTCATGTGTTGGTTATGGTGTGCCACAGTTCTTTTAATCTCTGCTTGACAACTCCTTCTTTGCGGGCAGTGGCGGCTCCAGTTTTACCAAATTCACCCAGAGCTTTCTCTTGCCTTTGCTCTAGGGGAATAGTATTGGTCCTTTCAGCCTCAGATTTGGTTTTTTTATACCAGTTGTTTGCGCCGTTGAGTTGCTGCTTGATTTTGTCGTAGCGATCGCCATAACGCAAGGACAGTCTTTCATCTAATTCAGAAATCCATGTTCTGAGACGGGCATACTGTGCCTGAAGCCTTGTAGATAAATCGACATTTAATATCATTGTTTGTTTCCCTTAGTGATTCAGTCTGGAGATGGGGGGTGTGGGAGGTGTGGGAGGCTTCCGCCGTGAGCGTCAGCCGAACGGTGTGGGGAGCAATCTTGTAATAGTCAGGTTTTTATCTTCCCCTTCTTCCCCCCCTTCCCATCCTTCCCTATCCCTGCCTCAACCGACTTTTTTTGTTAACCGAGCAGTATTGACTAAACCCCGACCATCTTTTTGTCAACCTTCGGCTTCAAACCGTCTGCTTCAACGGCTTCTCCCTCAATAAAAGAACGCAGCATCCAAGCTATCTGTTCATGCTGCTCCATCAAACCTGTGAGAAAGTCAGCAGTTCCGTCATCCTTAAAATCATCGAAAATTTGGGTAGAAACCCCGTCCTTATAGGACGGCTTTATATTTTTTATGATATAGTTGAACTGCCGAAAAGCGAAAACTAAGCAGTAGGCAATGCACCTTGAAAACTAGGGTTAGGGGGTTCTGTACAGAAATGCTTGTACAGGTAAAAACCTTAAGCAACAAGTACAAAAAGCTTAAGCTGAAACCGTACCGATGGGCTATCGGGATCGGATCTCTGAAATGGGATAAAAGTCTGTGGACTCTGTGTAAGACGGTACATGGTTTTTAACTGTGGAATGCAACGGTGAATGAATCAGAAACCTAAATCGTGAGGTTTAGGAATCACCGCCCTTTTAGGGCGCGTGAGGATGTCAAGGATAAATCTCCTTGATTTATAGTAATGGTCAAACTTTTTTACTTGCTTGTGAGACTTTATTTTTGGGAATTGTTAGCCAGTTTGGAATAATCCTTTGCCAGTTGTTCTAATTCTTCCTGTGACGATTCTTCCACATCAATAATTTCATTGTGGGCTGAACTGCTAGAGCGAATTAACTCATCCAATTTGAGTTGAACTGCTTTGGCATCACGGTTCTGTGAGTTTTGGATGAGAAAGACCATCAAGAAAGTTACAATTGTTGTCCCTGTGTTAATGCACAGTTGCCATGTATCAGAAAACTTAAAAAGCGGCCCCGTGATTGCCCAAACAATAATCACACTAAATGCCAAGATTGAGGCAACGGGAGAGCCAACAGCTTCAGCAGTATTGCTGGTAAGTTTGTAGAATAAACTTTTTTTGTGTCGCTCTTTTCGCATTAGATTATCCCGGAATAAAAAACCACAAATTCCTGACTTTTAAAGCCTAAAACCCTGATAAACTCGTTAATATTTCGCAAAAAATCGGGGATTTTAGACTAGGTGAACACGACAAATCAGTAAAGATATCGCAGCTTGTTTGCAAGACAAGCCACAATATTTATTAGCCAATTGTTCGCCCTGTCATTAAGTTATAGACAATGGCAACTAAGGCTAAAACCAAAAGTATATGAATTAAGCTACCCCCAATGTGAATTGAGAATCCTAACAACCAAAAGATGAAAAGTACAACAGCGACAGTCCAGATTAGATTAGACATAATTCCCTCCATTCAGATAAAAGTAATGAAAATTTGAGCTTTAATTGAAGACATTTTGAACCGTATCTTTCACATCTTCTACTGCATTACGAGCTTGACTTTCCGTTTGTTTGGCTTTTCCAGCAAATTGATCGCCACGGTTTCCTGTAACGTTACCTCTCGTTTCTTGAACTTTGCCTTCAATATTTTTGGTAACAGCTTTTGCTCTCCCTTGTAACTGCATTTTGTCTTTCACATCTTCGGCTGTATTACGAGCCTGACTTTCAATTTGTTTGGCTTTTCCCATCATCTGATCTTTGGGATCACCAGTGAGGTTGCCTACTGCTTCTTGGGCTTTGCCTTCAATATTTTTCCCTGTTGCTTTGGCTTTTCCGAATCCCCATAGAGCTATTAGCTGAGTATCAGATGGACTGATAGATGAGATGGAAGAAGTTGCTGCCCAACTATTCGTAGTTCCAAAATCAAAAGCTATAGTAATTGCCAGCATGAAAGCTAAAATTATGGTAACAAAAAACTTACGGATCTGTGTAAAAGAAATCATTTTTTAAAACTCCAAAAAAGAATTTGATCGATCAATAATATATTGATCATAAATACAGGATCGTTTCATTACTATGAGACAGTCATGAATCTAAGGGTTAGACTTACTTTTGAAAATGCTAATATATTCATGACTGACTTTTTAGCCATTAGTAAGTAAGTAGGCGGTCATAAATAAACGAATGTTCGTTTTATGGTTTCACAACAGCTTTTACCATAACGGTATTAACGCCTTTAATTTCCATTGCTAATGGTTCAATTTTATTGAGTTCATCCTGTGTTTTAACCGTCCCCGATACAGTAACATCGCTTTTCTTAGCCGTGACGGTTAGCTGACCACGAGGGATATTTGCCTCTAGTTTACTACGCACTTCATTAGCCAAATCTCCCTCAGCACGTTTTTCGGTATCACCTCCGAGATCATTGCGTTGTTCCCGCGCTCGGATGTCTGACTCTAGTTGTTTTTTGCGCGTTCCACTTTGAGCATCTTCTTGGTTGGTTTTAACATTTTCTGTTGTCGCAACCGGCCCATTTTTGTCTGTGGTATTGGGGGCATCGGATGTTGTTTTAGTGCTTGCACAACCCGATACAGTTACCATCAACAAAACGCTGAGTAGTAAGGGCAGGGTAGAGGTTATTTTGGTGAGCCTATTCATATTGCCATCCTTCATTTTAGTATCAACTCACTCCTCAATTTTCTAGACTCGTGAGTGACGATTAGAAACTGTTGTCGTAGTCTGCACCGACTCGCTAGGTAAATCGTAAGCATACCAATCATCAATGCTATGCTTATCGAAAATTGACTTAGCCAGGTCGATATCGGCTTCTGAGCCTTCAACCATGACCAGATAATCACCATCAGAAACGCGATCGCTATAGATCTTTGCTCGATCTGCGGGGATACCTAAGCCGACAAGTCCACCGGCCAAAGTACCAGCTGCAGCACCGATGACTGTGCCTGAAATAGTTGTAGCGATCGCAGTTGCGGCCGCACCGGCCAACATTATTGGGCCAATACCAGGAATGGCAACAAGACCTAGTCCGATTAATAAACCTGTTAAACCTCCGACAGCACCACCAGCAACAGTTCCTTTTGCTGCTGTTTGTGGAACTTCTTTTTCATTGCTATCTAAGTTACCGACATCTCTCAATCGATTACTTGTACTAGCTCCCGTAACTTCAGTATAGCGATTCATCTCATGCCCCACTACTGAAACTCGATCCATCAAAAAACCATTTTCTTTTAATTCACGCAGGGCGATTTCAGTTGCTTCATAACTTGGAAATATACCCGCGGCCCGTTGTTGTTGTAAAATCATTGCTTTCTCCTAAAATTTATTATTCGTTTTTGGTTGAATTTGTCAATTGAAGTAATCAATTTTTCAAGTCAATGAGCCTTAGTTGAAACTCTCACGAGCTTGAGCTTCTATAGCTTTTGTTCCTTCACGATCTTCTTTTGCTACTTGCTTGGTTTTTCCACCAGGTTCATAGTCGGGATTAACAATACTGTTATTGAGTCCTTCTAGAGTTTGTGCTTTAAATTGTTTGGCTTTTCCAGCAGATTGAGTTTCGAGATCGCCTGTTATGTTGCCTATTGTTTCTTGCGCTTTGCCTTCAATCTCTTTCGCTGTTGAATTTCCCCCGCCCCACATAGCCATTAGTTGGGTATTAGATGCACTAATAGATGAGATGGAAGAAGTTGCTGCCCAAGCATTGGTAGTTCCAAAATCAAAAGCTACGGTAATTGCGAGCATGGTTGCTAATACCATGGTAACAAAAAAGCGACGAATTTGCTGAAATGAAATCATTTTTTTTACTCCAAAAAAGAATTTGATATATCAACGATAATTTACTGATTCTCAGATTTTGAACCAGCCTAAATCATCAAGATTATTGAAGGAAGAAAAGGTAAAGGGAAAAAGCATTATTATTCATCTTCTACCCCTTACCTTTTGTTGTTAGCCAATTAAATGAGAGGGGTCTAATTATTGCTCAGCAATGGTGGGTGCGAAGCATTCTTTTGACAGAAATGTGACAAATAGTTGACTAATTTCATGCTCTTATTGTAACAGAGAAATTACTTGATTTTGCCAAATAGTTTACAACAAGTAACAAGCCATTAGAATTAATGGCTGATTTAGGTTTACTTAACAGCTATAAAAAATAATTAAATTTAACATAAAATATAGATAAATAGACAAAAAACAAGAAAAAAAGGATAGTAACTACTTCAACACTACTTATCCAGAGTAATTCTTGTGATTGTATATGGTTGGACACAATTAGATACTATATCAATATTTGTCTAATATAATTTTAATTATGTCACAGATATTTTTAGGCAGACTTTTTCTTTTTTAATCTAACTAAATGCAAGTAAATTTAGTTAGATTTTAACAATTTTTCTTTTTTTTTTACTTTTTCTTTTTTTTAATATCAGTTTTCATTTGGATATAAAAAAGGATCAAAGTCAACATTCTCCCCGCCTTTCTACGGCGAGGGAGTGTCAAATGGACTACTTACTGCCAAATAAAAACCTTAGCCTCATATTCTGACAAATCAGTCATGATATTGTTATCATTCGTCTCCACCTCATAATTGTGTGTCCATTCGTGCCAAATACCATTAGCGGGAAAATTAGTCACTTGATAGCCGGCCAAGAAATTATCTGAGAAATTGGCAATAACCACTATGCGGGAACCTTCTTCATTCCAACGACAGTAGGCAAGTACACGATTATCTGAATCTTCGTGAAAAAAGTCGATGTTTTCATGATAAAAAGCATGATTATTCTTCCGTAAATCAATTAAACCCTTATAATATTCAAACAAGCTGCGATTGGCATCATTCTCTAATAAACGCCAGTCAATTTTAGACGGTTCAATGGTTTTAGACTTATATTCCCCAAATTCCTCACCCATCCAGATCATCGGTACGCCAACAGCCGTCATCATCAGTGCGGCTCCCAGTTTAGCTCGTTTAAAAGCTGAATCATCAAATATCTCTCGATTGGCAAATTCCGTCATTAAATGATTATGGTCATGATTAGTCAGATAGTTGACTACATTGGTTACACCAATAAACCCTTGACGTTTGCAGTCGAGTACGTTTTTGAGTTCCTCAATATCGAAGCGATCGCCACATAAATGCGCGACAATGGAATTGTAAAAACTTTCATGCCAGCAACCATCCATGGGGCCATCATAACCAGTAATGCTATTATCTTCAGGAATATACTCAGCAACATTGTAGAATGGCTTAGAACCCGCGACAAGTTTTGTTTCTTCAACAATCCAGCGTAGGAAATCGTAATTACCAATTTGTCGAGCAGCATCGTAGCGAATACCGTCCGTATGATACTCTTCAATCCAAAAACGCACATTATCACCAATAAATTTACGAGCGGGATAAGTGCCTAAGTTCTCGTCGTAATGTTCATAATTGAATTCTGGCCCCCAACTAAATTCGGGATCTTTAGGAGCATGACGATACCAATAATCATGATCAATTTGAGTTAGGGGACTAGCGGATTCTGAGTGATTATAAATGCCGTCAATTAACACGCGAATGCCTCTGCCATGACATTCATCAATCAGGTGTTTAAGATCTTCAGTGGAACCATAACTATTTTCTGCGGCAAAGAAATGGCGCGGATTGTAACCCCAACCATAATCACCAGGATACTCTTGCACGGGCATGAGTTCAATGGCATTAATGCCTAAATCACAGAGATAATCGAGCTTTTCGAGAGCGTGTTTAAATTTTCCGCGCCGCTTCTCATCAGTTTCACCCCCTGAAAAGTCGGCAATGTGCATCTCATAAATCACTAAAGCATGATCGGGAGGTAACGGTTTGTCATCGTGTTGCCAAACATAAGTATCAACAATGGGTTGACCATCTTTGATTCGCAGGATACCATTTTGGGTTGCATTATCAACATCAGTGGCATAGGGATCAACAATATCTACCCATTGATCAGGTTCCAAAAACCAGCTTTTTGACTGAACACGAAATTTATATTGATAAATACCATCTGCTAGTTCAACTTGGATTTTGAAGTTGCCTTGATCATTTTTTTCCATGGGGATTTCTTCCCAATTAGAAAACGAACCGATTAATGAGACTGCCTTATTATAGGGAGCAAAGAGTTGAAATTCGATCTTGGTTGCCATATTTTTCGTTCCTAAATGGAAGATTGATTTCTAAGTATTTGTTAGAAAAAAGCCATGGTATTCAGATCATGGCTTCTTTGGAAGTCAAAATCTTTTTGCTTGCAATGCAAACAAGGCAAAATGGTTATTAAATGCGTCGTCTTATCAGTAAGTTGTAGACAATACCAATCAGCACCAAAACCAAAAGCAGGTGGATTAAGCTACCGCCAATGTGAACGGAGAATCCTAACACCCAGAGGATGAAAAGTATAACAACAGCAGTCCAAACGAGATCTAACATAATTCCCTCTTCTATTTAGATAAAAGTGATTTAAACATTATTCCAATCGATCTTTAATTAAAGATATCTTGAACTGTATCTTTCACATGAAATCATTTTTTTAAACTCCAAAAAAGAATTAATTAGTAACAAATTGATTGACAATGGGGAATCATTAGGCCCACCAGGGCTTTTCTCCCGTGCGAGGATCGGTTTCCGTCCAGGGCGAGATTAAAATACTGTTATCGATCACCGCAACTTGGACAATCTTGAGGGGCAGAGGGGCTGGCCCCCTTACCACCGAGCCATCAGGGGCATAGCGGGAACCATGACAGGGACATTGAAACTGCTGATCTATCGGGTTCCAAGGAAAGGTACAACCGAGGTGAGTGCAGTTATCAACGATCCCGATGCTGTCTAGGGTGTTATCTTCTTTGACAATTAGGTAGGTAGGTTCTCCTGCTAAACCCGCAACCAAGGCACGGGTTCCTGGGGATTCTGCTAAGATTTGCGAGGCGGGAATTAAGTTACCTAAAACATCTTTGGCAGGGATAGCACCCCCAGGGCCGGTTTTTTCTGGGGGAGGAATCAAGAATTTTCCGGCAACGTAAAGCGCGTAACCAGCAGGAACAGCAATGGTGGCTCCGGTAAAAAAGTTGATGAGTTGCCGCCTTGATAGGGATGGACTTTCCAGAGGAATATTACTGTCCATGATGAATCTCCTTATGTCATGATTTGGCGATCGCCTCTCCGGCTGCTTTCCAGCCAAGAAAACTTGGGGGAAATCCCTGAATATTTTCATATCCCAACAGATGCAAGGTCATCACCCCCATTCCCGACCGATAGCCGGAAGAACAGTAGAAAACCACAGGGCGATTTTGCGGGATTTTGTCCAAATTCTGCGTCAAGGTTCGGAGGGGAATATTGATCGCGTTGGGTATATGTCCCGACTGATACTCAGAGGGTTCTCGCACGTCTACCAACAAGGTTTGAGGGTTTTCTAACAGGCTTTTTAGGCTTTCGACACTGGCGATCGTATAATAGCCTTGTGGAATCGACGTGAGAAAGCGATCAACTCCCGATTCTAGATTGAGGGGTTCTTTGGGCAGAGTTGGTATAAGTATCCTTTCTTGAGATAGCAAGTCAGTCTCCGTGAGAGTTATTGCTATGACAGGGTTTTGTCCAATACCAACAAAAAGGCAAAACCAGAGAGCAAATCCCAGCAATATAGTCTTAACTGACTTCTTAAATATCATGGATTTTTCCCAAAACGGACCATTGGAACGAAACCTTAAAAGAGTTTGCTAATTATCGCAACTTGTTAACAAGTCAGATTTTTTTGCTGACAAACAAGTCACAATAGTTATTAGCCAATGGTTCGCCCTGTCACCAAGTTATAGACAATGGCAATTAACGCTAAAACCAAAAGCAGATGGATTAAACCACCCCCAATGTTCATTGAAAATCCTAACAACCAGAAGATAACAAGTATGACAGCGACAGTCCAAAGAAGATTAGACATAATTCCCTCCATTGAGATGTTTTTAAATTGAGCTTAATTGAAGACATTTTGAACCGTATCTTTCGCATCTTCTACTGCATTACGAGCTTGACTTTCGGCTTGTTTAGCTTTTCCAGCAACTTGATCGCCAAGGTTCCCCGTAACGTTACCTCTTGCTTCTTGAGCTTTGCCTTCAATGTTTTTTGTTACGGCTTTAGCTCTCCCTGTTAACTTCATGTTGTCTTTCATATCTTCGGCTGTATTACGAGCCTGACTTTCGATTTTTTTGGCTTTTCCCATCATCTGATCTTTAGGATCACCAGTCAGGTTTCCCACTGCTTCTTGGGCTTTGCCTTCAATATCTTTTGCTTGTGCTTTTGTTTTTCCCCATCCCCAGATAGCGATTAGCTGAGTATTAGAGGGACTGATAGATGAGATGGAAGAAGTTGCCGCCCAACTATTGGTAGTTCCAAAGTCAAAAGCGATGGTAATTGCCAGCATGATAGTTAAAATCATGGTGACAAAAAAGCGACGAATCTGTTGAAATGAAATCATTTTTTTAAACTCCAAAGAAGAATTAATGAGTAACAGGAAATCGTTTTATGGGTTCACAACAGCCTTCACCATCACGCTATTTACCCCTTTGATTTCCATGGCTAAAGGTTGAATTTTATCGAGTTCATTCTGTGTTGGAACTACCCCCGATACTGTAACCTCTGCATCTTTAGCGGTGACGGTAAGCTGACCACGAGGGATATTGGCCTCTAGTTTGCTACGCACTTCACTGGCTAAATCTCCCTCAGCACGTTCTTGGGGGTCGCCTCCCATATTATTGCGCTGCTCCCGTGCTTTAATATCTGCATCTAGCTGTTTTCTGCGTATACTACCTTGAGCGTCATCTTTAGTGGTTTTAGTCTCTTCTGTTGTGGAAGCCTGCCCATTGTTGTCGGTGGAACTGGGAGCATCGGATGTTGTTTTAACCCCAGCGCAAGCCGATATAGTTGCCATCAGCAAAACGCTGAGTAGTAAAGGCAGAGTAAAGTTGATTTTGGTGAGCTTATTCATGTTGCCTCCTTAACGGTAGTTCTCAGTGTCAACTCTCGAAAAATATGGTCTTTGATTTTCCTCACGATGGAGCGACTTTTCGGGATATTTCTCCATTGTTTGGACTTTTGTCTGATGGATAGATGTTGTTGTCGGAGTCTGAACCGAATCATCAGTCAAATCATAGACGTACCATTTCTCAATGCCATGCCTTGTTAAAACTGACTTAGCCACGTCAATATCAGCTTCTGAGCCTTCAACCATGACCAGATAATCACCGCGCAAAATGCGATCACTATAGACTTTAGCGCGATCTGCTGGTATACCTAAGCCCACAAGTCCACCGGCCAAACTACCCGCAGCCGCACCGATGACAGTGCCGGAAAGAGCCGTGGCGATAGTAGTGGCCGCAGCACCGGCCAGCATGATTGGACCAACACCAGGAATGGCGACAATACCCAGCCCGATTAATAAACCAGCTAAACCGCCGACGGCACCACCAGCAACTGATCCTTCTGCTGCGGTTTGTCCAACTTCATGTTCATTGGTATCCAAGTTGCCGACATCTATCAGTCGATTAGTTGTATTCGCTCCTGTCTCCTCCGTTTGGCGATTCATATCACGCCCCACAACTAAAACTTGCTCCATCAAAAAACCATTTTCTTTTAATTCATGCAGGGCCCTTTCAGTTGCTTCGTAATTTGAGAATGTGCCGACAGCGCGTTGTGTTAATATCATTGCTTTCTCCTAAAATTTATTATTTGTTGTTCGTTGAACTTCTATAAGTGAAGCTTGATCGACTTGACCTAAAGCGCGGCTCTACCAGCCTGGGGGGCCCGCAGATCTTCTAGGGATAGTTTGGGTTTTTCGTTGTAAACCGAATTAAGCAGTAGATCGAGAACCTGAGACTGACGGGCAGCAGCGATCGCCTGATGAGTAATTAACTCACCCACATTAAGAATTACCTGATCACGCTGATCGAGAATAACACGGGTCACAGCACGCCCTAGCGCACCTTTAATGCGTTGCTCCTCGATTGCCTGAGTCCCACGAGCCTGTATCTCGCTGGCTGTCTCTTTTACTTGTGTCCAAAGATCTTTGGCTCCCGCTTGCAGTTGCTCTCCTGTCTGTCGGGTTGTGGACTTGATCTGCTCCCCTGCCATCGTCATGATACTACTGGTGCTGTCCCGTGCGGCTTCACCTGTCGATAAAGCAACCGCCTGTAGTAATGCTTGCTCTTGGTGGTAGCTCTTAGCCCGTTCAATCACCCGTGCCGTGACGATTTGACCAGGTGCAGCGATGATTGAGCCTCCATTGGTGCGAACGAATTGTTGAACTCGTCTGCCTTGTGTCTGGTCAACGGTTAAACCAGCCACTGCATTGCCAAACTGTTCACCAAGTTTGTCCGAAAATCTGCCCCCTGTTGCTCGATACAACTGCTCCAAAATACCCAAATAGACTGCCGAATTAGCGATCGCCTCAGTGACTGTCTGCCCCCGAAGCACAAAGGACTGCCCATCGGGTGCTAAAACTTCATGCTCTGCGGTTCTACCTACCACAAAAGCCTTTTGCTCCTCTGGATCAATAATAGAATTGGCGATCGAGGTGGTTGCACTCCGCCCAAATTCCTGGATCTTATCTCCTGTGACTTGAGCCGTTTCCTGAACCTTATCACTGACAGTCTGCATAGCTGCTCTCATTCCCCCAACTTGCTCTTCCATGAGTTGGGCTGTCTGAATCGGCACAAACATCACATCTCTACCAATTTTGAGGGTTTGGATAGCTGGCACAAAGGAACGTCCAGAATAGGCATCTGCAAATAGACCCCCAGAAACTTCATATCCTTCAACCTCACCTGTCCTCTCATCGAAGTAAAGGTCAATCATGACTCCCAAATCTCGTCCATCCATCGTCAGGATGCGAGTCCCTTTGAGGATATTATTATGGTCTAAGATGTTGAGAATTTCTGGAATCTCAGTTGCTCTAGCGATCGCATCTTTAGATGATGTAATTACGGCATCAGTTCCAATGGCTTGAACATCTTTTAACAACAAAACCTGAGCGGAACTAAACCAACTGGACTCAGTGACAACAAACCCAAGCAGTTGATTGCTATTTTGGTCAAAAATTAAATCTTCAACGATGTCAAATTTTTCACCCATGTCATAGGAGACAACAGGTTTGCCAATGATGTCTCGGCCCTTGTACATTGTCTTTCAACTCCCGTATATTGACTAAGTTATTTACTCGTCATTGAGATGAAGTGGTAGTCCTGACTGATCGCTTAGTCCAGGATCTCGACCGAAGCCGGGTATCATATTAATGACCCCAAAGTATTCTAGTGAAACTGCTACTGCGATCGCAAAAATCAGAAATAGTCCAGCATACCAGCTACTATTTGACTGTTTTCCCACTAGCCTTGGCATAATTTTTTCCCCCTTAATATTTTCAAGGTCAGAAGATTTTAGTTATTGCTAGTTAAAGAAGGAGATTGACCAATCTTTTTTTCAGCAAAATAGTTATTCAGGAAAGTGCTGGCAAATGATAGGATAACCGGCCCAAAAATGAAGGCTAATAAGCCATTTACCACAAAGCCAGGGACTAAGAGAGAGGCTAACCAAAAGCAACAGCCGTTGACCACGAATGAAAATAGCCCTAGGGTTACGAAATTAATCGGTAGGGATAATGTAGAAAGGACAGGTCGAATGACGGAATTGACCACTCCGATAGCAACACCTGCGAGTAATGCTGCCGTGAAAGTAGCAATGTCTACTCCTGGCACAACTAAATCAACGATTAGTAAGCCCAATGCTGTTGCTAAGGTAGTGACGAGATATCCAATGATAGTATTAGTATTGTTCATGTTTTTAATTCAATAAAGACTTGAAAAAAAGAGTTTTGGTTTAAAAATGCCAATTTTATTGATTAACGGGGCGGTTGAGTTCTTGATCTTGTTTAACGATCGCCCAAACTGCATGGATACTACCTGGAATCCAACCCAGTAAGGTCAGCCCAATGTTGATAAACAGGGTCGAACTGACCCCAAAGGTCAGGAAAACACCGACGGGCGGAACCAGGATGCCGAGGGCTATGTGCAGTAATTTCATGGTTTTTAATCCTCTGTGTAGATAAGAAATATGTATTCATCTGTTTATTCTGGTGTGCCACAGTTGTTCTAATTTTTGTTTGAGAGCTCTTTCTCTGTGGGGGTTAGCTGTTCCATCGGTAGTAAATTGCCTCTACCAAATCGCCACAGCAAGATCAGACCCAAACCGAACAGATTGACCAGGAAAACGACTAATCCTCCGAAAAATGGAATTAGTGTCAAAACTGTCAGAATCCCTAAACCCACTAAGAACTGTTGCTGTAACGATCTGTCCCTATTATTGATTAGGTATTGACCGACAAAAAGTGCTACACCCAATGACCCGACGAGAGCCGTGATAACCGCCGTCAGACTCAGGAGTGGAATCAGAGGAATACCAATGAGTGTTATCGCTAGAAACACGCTGGCAAAGAAAAAGGAGACAATCGCCCCGACACCCCATAGACCTGTCAAACCGGGGTTCTGACGCAATTTTGTGGCCAAATTAGGCAAAAATCGTGGGCTGGTATGCAAAATAATCAGACCGAGAATAGCTGCTACTACGGCGGCACTAACTCTAAAAATGGCACTGAAAAAATAATAAGCGAAGAAGCTCCTTCGACCTCGATCATAACCATACATCATGCCATGTCGATCGCTAAATGTGGCTTTCTCACCACCAACGATCACACCTGGTTCCTCTAGGATTTTGCCGCCAAAGGAGTAAGTATCACCATCCACCCGCGCTCCTGTTTTCAATATGACATCTCCGCCAAAGGCAACGGCAGTATCCAAAACTCTGGCATTAGGTGATACCGTAACATTTCCTCCAAAAGCCAGGGCGTTCTCGACAACTTGATTCTCTGGTACGGTTACACTGCCACCAAAGCGGACGATGTTGGTATTGTTGACATTTATATCAGTCTGTGCCAGGACATTGCCCGCAAATATTAAGCATAAGGTTGCTATGAAAGCCAGGATCAATTGTTGCCATTTCATAGATTTCACCCTTATTTATGAACGACAAGACTGTTGGGAACAATGAGGGTTAGGGGTTAGGTTTCAACCCAACCCACTAAAAGTCTCTAACCGAACAATATTGGGAGAGGCCCAAGCAGTCGGGCAAATAATCGATTAATCAATCACTTTTTTGACTTCATCTTTCACATCCTCGACAGTGTGACGAACTTTCGCCTCTGCCTGTTTTGCCTTGCCCTCAGACTGAGCTTTGGGATCGCCAGTCACTTCCCCTGCTGCTTCTTGAAGTTTGCCTTCGATATTTTTGGCGGTTGCCTTGGCTCTATCTTTTAAACTCATGATGCGCTCCTGATTGATATTTCTTATGGAAATTTATCGAATTTTGGGACTGCTTACCTGAGTCCAGTTAATAACTTTTTCTTCTGCTATTATCGTAACGTAGTTATTTGTTTTTTCCCATGAATTTACAATAAGTAATGAACAATTAAAATTGATGGCTAATCCAAGGTAATTTAACAACTATATTTAAGTATTTTAGATCACATATAAAAATCGACAATAATGGACATTTTCCTGATATAAAAAGTAATTTATTGATGCTATTTATGAAGTTTAAGGCGGTAAAAGCATAAAAAGTAGTCGTTTAAGCTTGATTTTATCAATGGCTATTGTCTAAGATTGATTTTTGATGGTTTTATAAAAAATATTTTAAATTAGGTAAGTTGTTTATTGTACGAAATCGTACATAAACAAAGAAGGTTGTATTTACTTTCGTTAAAAAAGTAGCAATGTACCCTAAAAATCAGAAGAAATTTTCTAGGTTTAAATTGACCATACGGGAATATTTTTAGTGAGATTCCGGCAATTATTCCTTTGTTGACCGAAATCTTGCTTTTCCTTAAACAACCAAATCAACTATCAGCAATTCTAATGCTTTTGCTAAATTAATTTTAGGGTGGGCAATGCCCACCTTACGGTTTTTATCCAATTAATTATGATCACCGACTTTACCCATCAGACGCTCATCAAGTTTCTGCTCATAATCGGGATCTTGAGTGCCGAATACTTTATCCCAGAACGTGAAATATAGACCATAATGCACAGTGTACTTGAGATGATGAATAGAATGATGGGCAGGCCCAATAAACCATTTACCGAGCCAATGATGAGGAAAAGATAAGGGTAAGCGATCAATCCCAAGATGATTTAACACTGCCCAAACCGTCATAGTAGTAAGTACGGCAATTAACGTGATAAAGTGCAATGGAAGCACAAAGACAATACCTACCAGAAAGACACACTGAACGATTGCTTCTGGTGGATCAAAGGCAAAAGAAGTCCAGGGGGTAGGATAGCGCGATCGATGATGTCCCTGGTGTAACCACCGAAAGAGTAAAGGGTGATGAAACAAGCGATGGGTGAAATAGAAATAGGCATCCTGGAGAACCACCACCGCCCCATAACTAACAGCCAAATACCACAGCCCATACTGTTGAGGGTTGCTGTACAAGCGGGTAATGCCCCAACTGTATGCTGAGAGAACAAGCCCCCCTGCCAGTGCAAACACCCCCGCGGAGAAAACAGAGAGTTTAATATCCTGTTGAATTGATCGCCAGGAAGGAGACAGATGCTGCGGACTTTGATTGACAAGGGACTGACTGAAGGGCGAATAAAAGAACCAATAGGTTCCCCCCGCCACCAAAAAATACCGTGCCAGAATAATCCCAAAAAACGCGATACCGTAGAACCAAAATGAATGGTCTATCAATTCAATCTCCTTATTATTCCTGATCTTTCAATTATTTATCTCCCTTCGGGAGAGAGAACAGGGAACAGGCTTCCGTGAGGCTTCGACGGTGAGATCAGCCGAACGGCAACAGCCAAGATTTTCGGTGAAATATTAGGATTTGTTCCTCGTTCCCTGTTGCCTTGAACCACCTACTTAGATTCGACAGTTGCCGTCATATCAACCTTCTCAATTCCTTTAATTGACTTGAGCAAAGGTTGAATTTGTTGCAGTTGTTCTGGTGTCGCAACAGTACCTGATACCATCACTTCACCATTTTTTACCTCAACCTTCAATTGATTGTTAGGTAGGTTGTTGTTAAACTGTGTCACGATTTCCTGTTTGAGATCCCCATCCGTTTTACTAACAGTAGAATTAGTGACATTCCCATTAGACGGGGGGACTAATGCGCTAGAGTCATTGGATGGCTTGGAACTGGTGATACTGCCATCTGAAGAGGGGGCTACTATCGGCTTGGGAGCGGATGTCTCAGATTGCTGCGATGGTTTAGAGGATGGATTGGATGCAGAAGGCTGAGTAGGGGCTTTCTCCGTTGATTTAGGTGTTTCAGCTTGGGGTGCCGGTGCAACTGTTGCGGTAGGTTGCTCAACAACCGGAACTTTCTCAGGAGGAGGAGTAGATTCTTGAGTCTTTTCAGGTATTGACTCATTGATAATATATACGGGCTGTTGGTTGTTCTGCTGAGTCAAAAAGTAAATTGCCCCCGCGCTTAGGCCTGCTACACAGGCGATAATCACACCAATTAGTATTCCTTTAGCTGTATTGTTATCGGTATGGGACTCCCGCACATCTCGGCGATGCTCCTCTGCCGACTGGATATTGCCGTGAGAGTCTTCATACTCGGTGTGGAGATTTCCTTGAGCATCTGTATACTCATTGTGGAGATTCCCTTGAGCATCTTTATACTTGGTGTGGAGATTTCCTTGAGCATCTGTATACTCAGTGTGAAGATTTCCTTGAGCGTCTTGATACTCAGTGTGGACATTCCCCTGATGATCTGTATACTCATTGTGGAGATTTCCTTGAGCATCTGTATACTCATTGTGGAGATTCCCTTGAGCATCTTTATACTCAGTGTGGAGATTCCCTTGAGGATCTTTATATTCAGTGTGGAGATTCCCTTGAGGATCTTTATATTCCCGATGGATAACCTGAGTGGATTTTGTGCGATCTTTGGCGTTCATTATTTTATCTTCCTTTCTTTTTATTTAAGTGTGGTATGTGAGGGTTTAAAATCAAGTCTATTAGGGGGTTTGAAGATTATCAGGATTGTATAATTTGTGCTAAAAATTTACGATTCGTGATAAAAGATGAGTCTGACTACCGAAACCACAAGATAGCTCAACAGAGCATAGGCTGCGATCGCAATCACAATGTTGACATCAAATATGTTGGCTCCACCATCGGTTACAGGACTAATGAATAAGGTAGAAAATGGAGCAATGAAAGGTTCAGATAGACGATTAATCAACTGGGCAAATTGGTTTTGAGGATTAGCACCAAACAAACGCAGTAAAAACTTAATTCCTAACAATATTTCCAGCATTCCCGTCAGCCAGAAAATGCTATTAACTATCCAAACAAAGACAGCATTCCGTCTGGCAGAGCGTAGGCGTTTCTCCTCTCGATTAAGTCGGAAAGCCTCTTCCTCATGTTGCAGTTCCTGTCGTCGCTCAAGATTGGTTTCATCATTGCGATTATGATTCATTGTTTTTAGCTCAGCAATAGATTCAGGTTGGGAGCGAATTCACCTTGAGCGAGGTAAATTCGCCGTTCAGCAAGGTTTTCACCTTTTTTTAGCCCGAAAGATTAACAAAGTCTCCCTAGTCAATCATTTTCTTGACTTCCTCTTTCACGTTTTCGATAGTGTGACGAACTCTTGCCTCTGCCTGTTTTTCCTTGCCCTCTGCTTGAGCTTTGGGATCACCAGTCAGATCACCCACTGCTTCTTGAACTTTACCTTCGATATTTTTGGCGGTTGCCTTGGCTCTATCTTTTAAACTCATGATGCACTCCTAATTAAATTTGTTAAGTTTGAAAACTGTTCCAGTCAGAAGTAGGGGCGAAAGGCCCTGCGCCCCTACAGAAATCAAGTCTATGCGGTTTGCAAAACAGGGCTTTCAGCTTCTTTTTTAGAGATCTCTAATGAGATTGGCTTGCGGGTTTTCAAGTTAAAGCGGAATCCTTGAGGTAGGATGTGTAACTTGACTCCACATACGGCCATCGCTTCATCTTTGAGCAGTTCGTCCAAATTGTTATAAGTTGCGTCTGATTCATCAACAACGGTTACAGCACCACGCCCCACCACCGTCAACTCGTCACCGTCCACAATCATTGCTGTATCTTCATCAATGCCAAACCCTAAGTTAGCTGGCTGCTGTAAGAGGGCAGAAACCAGGCGGCCTAACCTTCCTCGCTGGGCAAAATGCTGATCGATCACCACTGAGTGTATAAATCCCATTCCCTCACCCATCTCTATCGCGTCCATGCGTGGGTTGGTTTCGGAGTCCCCCTCAACAATCATAAGATCGGGCATCATCGCAGCCCCGGCACTTGTTCCACCGATCACCATTCCCTCTTTATGGCGTTGGTGAAGTAAGGAATCTAGCTTAGTTCCCTTGATGTATTCAAGGATACGAGCTTGATCTCCCCCTGTAAAAAACGCTCCCGTGGCATTTTCAAGAATTTCTAAGTTTTTGGGATCATCCCCATCATCCTTGTGAATGGTATTGAGGACAGTCACCTCCTCGACACCGAGTCGCTCAAATACTCGGATATAGTCTTCTCCAGACTCACGAGGCTCGCTTGTTGCCGCCGTTAATATGGCAATTTTAGCGTCAGTCCCCCCCGCAGCGCGAACAAACTCTCGCAAGATTTTACAATCTCCTTCTTTATCCTCTGCTCCACCAATGATAACTAATTTCCCCCGTCCTTTTGTGGATTCCATATAACAACTCCTTGGTAAATTGAAAGAAAACTAAGATTTAAAAAGTTGCTGTAAACTAACGCTAGATGTTATTTTTGCCTTGTTTTTGACCTAGAATATTTTATTGTTTAGCTGAACCGTATTTAGGTGAGTAAGCTGTTGTACATTTAGAAGCTTGTTACCCACCCTCATACATTGCTTACAATCTAGAAAACACCCATTAACACAGCAGTTGTAAATAACAAAAACATCGCCATGACAATCATGAAGATCGTAAAGTAAGGAGCATGATTCATTTTCTCCAAATATTCGTTTCTTTTGCGATCTTTTTCGCTTAGGGGTTTAAAGTGCATATCGTGCATAATACTTACTCTCCATTTCTCATTAACATTTATCCGTCACTCTGATTCACTGCTCACTTTCCACTGTTTACCGTTCACTAATTAGATGACTTACCTTTATCTCGAAAACTTAGACAAAATGAGCCAAATTTTTGTTTTTAAATGATTTCCAGAAATCTTATTTTTAACTAGAAACGCTATGGTATTTAATGTACACTGACCGGTTTAGGCTCATTGCCCAATGTCATCATCTTGATACCTTTATCCTAGACGATATAACTATAATTAGACGTTGTTTGTTGTAAATATTTGTTAAATTAGTAAAGGGGTTTCAGTCTTTGTCATATTTCTTGACATAGCATTGTTTATTTCTGTCCGACTACTAAGACAAGGAAATGCTTTAATTTTAATTAGTCATTATTTAACATAGCTGTTTCTAAATGCTTAATTAATGTGGTTTGGGGTAAGGGGCCTTTTAAATGATGCCAAGGTAAGATTTGCTCAGTTTTCCAGTTATCATGAACATAAAATTCTAAGGGGGGTAATTTTCCTTTTAGCTCTTTAAAAGCTCGTTTATAACTACCTAAAGTGTCGCCATAATATCGAGTTAATTCTAAGAGTTGACTGAGACGGCGATCGCCTCTTGAAATTAAGGCTTGAATGACTGACCAATTATAACTTTCAGGACGAAATTCTATGGCTTTTTTATGTAGCTGTTTTTCTAAATATTTCAGTCGCTTTTTGGCTTTTTCATCCACCCCAAACCATTGAAATGGTGTATGAGATTTGGGGACGAAGGTACTGCATCCAAAGGTTAATCTTAATCCTGGGGCAGCTTTTTTGATAGCATCTAACATCATAATTGTTTGTTCAATATCTATGTCTTCTTCTCCAGGAATTCCTACCATTCCATATAATTTTATGTTGTTTAAACCACCTAGTTTCGCATTAATAGAAGTTTGAATTATTTCTTCATTAGTTAGTTTTTTGTTGATAATTTTTCTTATTTTTTCTGACCCACTTTCAACAGCGATGGTTACAGATCTTGTGCCTCTATTTGCTAAGGTTTTAGCTAATTTTTCTGTTACTGTATTGGTTCTGACAGAGGCAATACTAACACGAATATCATCATACTTAGGTTGAGATAAATGGTCTAATAAACTTTCAAATTCAGGATGTTGGGTAACAGATGCCCCTAATAAACCGATTCTATTAGTAACAGTTAAGCCTTTTTCAATAGCAGGGATTAAAGACTGTTCTAAACTAGCAGTCCGAAAGGGTAAAGTTAAATAACTTGCTAAACAAAAACGACACATTTCTGGGCAACTTCTCACCACTTCTACCATATAAATATTTTCCCATGCTGCTTTTTCTGTGACGACAGTTGAAGCAGATAAAATATTACCCCGATAGGTTTGTTTTTCGATGATATTAGGAATTGTATTATCTAGAGGATCAATCGATTTAATGTCTCCCTCAAGACCATGATAAGTGACTTCATATAAACTAGGAATATAAATGCCTGGAATAGTAGCTAAATGACGTAATTTTGTTGCTCGATCTGCATTTCTAACTTCTTTATATGCTAGAATAAAAGTATTGATTAAATTTTCCCCATCCCCCAATAAAATGATGTCAAAAAAAGCCGCAAACGGTTCAGGATTTGCTGTCAAAACTGGACCACCACCAAAAACCAAAGGATGATTATTATTGCGTTGATTACTGTGGAGGGGAATATCTAAAGATTCAAGGATATTAAGAATATTGACATAATCTAATTCCCAAGAAAAAGAGAAGCCTAACAGTTCAGGATTTCTGGGCAAAGGTTCTTGAATATCTGTAAATAAACGACTCACAGAAATATCAGAATTAGTGGCAAACGTTCCCCAAATAATTTGATATCCTAAGCTCGTAATTCCCACACTATACTCATTAGGAAAAGCAAAAATAAGGGGAATAGCATCTGAATTAGGAGAAACAGGATTAAATAATAAACGTTCTTGGTTAAATAGAGTCATTAAAGCAGTTCAATTATTACTCAGTTAGTTTATGGTAACAAATATTGAGCGCATAATCTTAAAAATTGAGATTTTCAGGTAGAATAAACAGGACTTACCCAAGGACGCTAATTGTAGGGGAAATTCATGAATTGCCACCCACAATGTTATAAGATTAAAGTCTCCGAACCATTAAAATCGCCAAAAAAGTCGCAGCAAAACCCCAAAACAAACTCATAAATGTATAGACAAATAAAAGCAAATATTCATTATTGCGTAATAATAAATTATTCTCTAAAGAAAAAGAAGAAAAAGTCGTAAACCCACCACAAAAACCCGTTGCTAAAAACAGTCCCAAATAAGGATGAATAGTAAACCGTTCAATTAAACCAATAACAACCCCAATAATTAAACATCCAATCACATTAACCGTTAAAGTTCCCCAAGGAAACATCGTCTCCAATTGCTCATTAATAATTGTACTAATTAAATAGCGAGAACAACTCCCTAAACCCCCACCCAAAAACACTAATAATAACGACATTATTTGCATTTTGCCTTCTTAACCTCAATTACCACAATTTTAAGCTCCTCAGAACCCAAGATAACCCAAACACTCGCAATTATTCTTTACCCCACAACAGAGAATATTCCCTTATCCTAGAATACAGACTGAAACTTTAATTTCTGCCAGTAATCAAACGGCACTGATAGCCATGTCTGCCTTCTTGCAAGGAATGTTAGGGGCTTCAAGCTTAGCAATAGGCGCATCCGTTGGGGTATATTTAAAACCCAGTCGCACCCTCTCAGCAGCCATTATGGCCTTTGGTAGTGGCACATTAATCGCGGCGATCGCCTTTGAAATTGCGCGAAAAGTCTACGAAGAAACGGGATTTTTGCCCCTAACCATCGGCTTTGCCATCGGTGGGGTCTTATTTACCACTTTAAGTCAATATATCGATGAACATGGAGGTTTTCTCCGCAACCCTGCTTCTAGTCGTCGCTATTTACTTGAACAACAACAGGAACAAGCAGAAGAACCTAGTGTTTTACAACGCCTTTCCCAAGTAGAAGTCATCCAGCAACTTCCCGAAACCGAAAAAGAAGCGATCGCCAACCTCGTCACCCCCATTCATATTAAACCCGGACAAGTCATCTGTCAGGAAGGGGAACCAGGAGATTACTTTTATATGATTGCCCAAGGAGAAGCAGAAGTCATCAAAGGGAAAAAAATCCTCACCGTGTTGGGGCCGGGAGAAATTTTTGGGGAAATGTCCCTGTTAACCGGAGAAAGCCGCTCGGCCACTGTTATCTCCCGCACTCCTATGGAATTGTATCAATTAAATCAAGAGAACTTTGGCCAAGTTTTGACGCGATCGCCTCATTTAGCCTTAGCCTTAAGTCGTACCCTGGCGCGACGACTTCGCCATTCCGTAGACTCCCATATTGCTGCCCAGGAAAATTTAGATCGGTGGCGAGAACAATTAATGGAACAAGTGGAACTCGATCGCCTACTGCGAGAAGATACCAACACCCTCCAAGGGTTAGTCAAACGCTCTGCTCCCCTCGCCATTTTAGTGGGAACCCTCTTAGATAATATCCCTGAAGCCACAGTTATTGGCATGAATTCAGGGGCGCAACATTTAGGCTGGTCATTTTTACTGGCCGTCTTTATTTCTAACTTTCCAGAGGCATTAAGCAGTGCGGCTGGCATGAAACAAGCTGGAACCCCAAAAAGCCAAATTCTGCTGCTCTGGTTTGGGGTGGTGCTGCTAAGCGGTATCATCGCTATGGGAGGCTATTATTTACAGGATAATACTTCCTTATTGGTGATTGGCACGGCTCAAGCGATCGCCGGAGGAGCCATTTTAGCCATGTTAGCCAGTACCATGATGCCAGAAGCTTATGAATTAGGCGGTAGTTCCGTATCTTATTCGACTATTGCCGGATTTTTATTAGGGTTTTTAATTGCTATGATCTCTAAATAAACAAAATGCTTGGTTAATTTAATTCAAAATCATCCCTATGAATCTCACCCCTGCTGATGTACAATCCTTGTTAATTTCTGAAAACCTTGGCGATCGCCTCAAAGGGGTTAATTTATTACGTCAAATTGACCCAAAATTGGCCTTTACCCTAATCCAACCTTTAGTGACGGATACCAATGAAAGGGTACGCTATGCAGCGGTGAGTCAATTAGATACCCTAGGGAAACAAGATTTAGACATTACTTTACAATTGTTACGCGATCGCATACAAAATGACACCGAGCTCGATGTTAAAGCCGCCGCGGCTGATGTCATTGGTGGACTACAATTAACCCAAGCCTATGATGACTTAAAAGATCTCTATCATCAAACCACTTATTGGTTATTACAATTAAGCATTATTGCTACCCTAGGAGAATTGGGAGAACCCAGAGCCTTAGAATTACTCCAAGAAGCATTAAAATCTGACAATGATTTAGTGAGAGTTTCAGCCGTCGGTGCCTTGGGAGAATTGGGGAACCCTGAAGCGGTTGCAATTTTAAGTCCATTCGTCAAAGATGAAGATTGGCAAATTCGTTATCGACTGGTTCAAGCTTTAGGAAGATTAGGCGGCGAACAAGCTCAAACCCTGCTTCAAGAATTAGCTCAAGATCCCCTCGAACAAGTAGCAAAAGAAGCCCAAGATAATCTTAAGTGACAGCCTCTTCTTAAAGAAACCCGTTTTCTATTTTATTCATCGTAGGGGCATAATACCATTATGCCCATCTTTTATGCCCATTTTAGGTATGTTGATGGGTTTAACGGTGTTAAACCCCTACAAATCATCAAATTTACACGCTAAAATAGATAGTAGTCTTCCCTTATTTAAAAATTACAGGCTTAAACCCGATCGGGTTAAGCTGTAGGAACTAAGCCTGGCTACCCAGGCTTAAAATTAGGCTGTGTAGACAGCCTTTGTGCTGATAGAATAAGGCTTTAGCCTGTATTCATTTATTAATTTTACTATTTACTATGCCTGACAGAAATAAACGCAAGATTAAAGGAATTAGGCATTAATCTCGATGAAGACCCATAATAACTGGATAGCTCCACCCTTCAGGGTGAAGCTGAGCATGAAACAGCCTAACTTGCTGATTCTTTAGTGTCTGAGATTTCTTTCAGTTTCTCACTGCTTGCTGAGTCTCGTTTCTTGCGATCAGCTTCTAGGGTTTCCTCAATAACCGTTAATAATTGTTGCATTTTATCGAGATTACTGCGATAGAGATCGAGATCTTTTTGAAATTTGTCTGAAGATAAATTTAATGCTTCAGAGACTTGATCGAGGATTTGATTGCGATTTTCCTCGTTTTTAACTAAATCTGCATCAATCTCCATTAGGAGCGTATATAAACCCACCGCAAATAATCGACTATATTTGAATCGAGGATTTTGGGCGATCGCCTGTAATGTCCCAAATATGCTCCCGTCTCCAGATTCACCCCTAGCTGCTGCCTTCATAAGATTGATGAAGTCTTCAACAGACATCCCTTTCCCTTGGTTTAATAGGGTTTGAGCATCGTGACGATATTGTTCGCTATTGCCACCAACCGCTTGACAGATGGCGTTAAAAATCGACCCTTTGTCCGTTTCTGGTTGATATCCTTGGATAAACCGCTCAAAGGATGTGACTACTCCCAAGGCATAAATGGCATCATAGCGAAAACCCACATTTACCGAGAGTAAATGCATCTCCACCAGTAATTCTTCGACAAATCGGCGATAAACCGAATTAATCGGTCGAATATGATAATGGTAGAACTCACGCTTAGTGTCAGAAACAGTACGAATATTATTCACAAAACAAACTTAAAGTAAATTTAGATAGTAGCTAAAATCCATTGTCCCCTTTAAAGACTTCTTTGCCAAGAAAAAAGATTTAGTTAGGGTATTGCTTCAAATCTCTTTCCTTCTATTAGACATCTCCAGAAATTAAGATAAAACCCTTGTTTTATCGGGGTCAAATCTGGTCTTTTGGATAATTCCAATAGAAGGATGAGGGCGAACGATGGGACTTGAACCCACGAATGGCGGAACCACAATCCGCTGCCTTAACCACTTGGCTACGCTCGCCATAACTATAGTCTATCATAACACAGTTTTTTTTCTTTGATGTTTAGTTAAACTAAGGTTGATTCCACTAAGCTAATCTCAAACCTATCGTCAATCCTAACCAAAGATCATGGAAGCGTTACATCTAGTAACAGTTTTTAGCGGAGTTGCTTTAGGGGGGATCGGAGCCTGTATGGTACTCACAAACCCCGGACAAACCGACTACGAAAGCTATGCCACAGAAGCCCTCACCACCTATTTGAAACAAGAAGTTTGTTCTCAAGCTTCTGGTAACTTCGGGGGCTTTCTCTCTAGTTATTGTAAAACCTTTGTGGATACAGGAAGACCCCATATCCAAAAGGTGATTGCTAACAAAACCATTCGCCAGAATTATGTTCTATTCAGTATTTATGAAACAGAATTATTTTTACCTTCCCCTGTTCCGAGTTATCAATTTGAAACCATTGGGGCCTTTCAGCAATTTTATACCTATCAAGCTGACCAATTTTAGGCAAAAAAGTTAGCTTTCCAAGCTAACTTTTTTTCTCATTCCCCTTTTTTCAGCCACAGGTTAGAGGGGATCACCTAAAACACTGTTTTTTGACCAAGGTTTGGATTCAGTCTCTTTGATTGGTCTGATTTCGAGAACGAAATGCTAAGAGTCCAAAGAGCAGTATACCAATCACTGTTTGAGTTTCGGGGACTCCCTCCGCATCCGTTGGATCTAGGGGGTTAGAAGTTGGCTCTAGAGGGTTAGAAGTTGGCTCTAGAGGGGAAGGCGGTGACAAAGAGATGATTGAAATATTATCCAATGCTGTACCACTATAAGTATTAGCAGATACAATAGTCCCATTAAGGGGTTGATTATCTATCATGAACAATTCCAAGGTCGTTGTCGTATCCTTTGCCTCAAATTCCCAAATTTGAGTTTCCCATTGTACATTCTTTGTTATAAAGTCCATCGGTGAAGTGGGAGAAAAAGCAAAATCTTGAAACTCTCCCGCCGCCGACGTTCTCAAAATTGGGGGAGTATTGATGCCAATATTTCTGGATAAATCAAAGGTCAAACGATATTTATTGCCGATAATCGTATCAAAGGTTTGCCTAATTCCTCCTAAACCAGAAGCACTTAGATCAAGCACATAGTCACTATTGCTTCCTGTCCATCCTCCCCCTAAATAATATTTGATTCCTCCTCCGGTAACTTCCCAATCATTAATCTCTGTAGATCCAGCACTTAGGGTTTTGTAGCTCTGATTGGGAGCAAACGCGCTTTGGTAGTCTTCAAAGCTTCCGTTGTTAATTAAATTAGCAGCTTGTCCTGGGCTTTCTAGGCCGAGAACAACGACTCCCGTGAAAATCAGTGATAAGGATAGGTATTTCATGATGACGATAACATTAATGATTTTTGACAATAATTAAGACAATCAAAGATCATCTTATCTTTTAGGAAACAATATTAAAAAGCGGCATTTTGTCATTGATTTTTCACCAATAACTTCCCTTTTATATTAGCCAAGTTTAGATTATTTGTATTCCGTAAAAATACTTTATTTTTAAAAATTAAATTGTGTAATTTAACGGAAAGGATAAAGTAAGTTGTCAATTTCTCATTTAAACGGTATAACTATAAAGAAGAAACTTAGCCCGTTAAGGTGTAAAGAACCAGCATTAATCGGAATTTCTCCAAATGACCTCACCCTCAGCTACCGAGGCGATCGCCACCTTAATTAACTTGGCTCAACAGGGAGAAATTGATCCTTGGGATGTTCAAGTTATTGACGTAATTGATCGTTTTTTAAATGAATTGGGAATAACCCAATATTCAGATAATATCTACCAACAAGCAACTCTACCAAAATCGGGCCAAGCCTTCTTATGGGCTTCGATGTTGGTTCGTTTTAAAGCCGATACCTTAGAGCAACTCCAGAGCAGTGATCCCCAAACAGAAAATTTAGTAGAGTTTGAGGAAATTACGGAGGAGACTCGTAGACAGTTTCGCGGCTCTGATCTCGAAAAACATTTGCGTCGTCGCAGTGCGGCCCCCCCCACTCGTCAACGTCGTGTTACTCTTCAAGAACTCATCACCCAGATTGAAGAAATTGCCGAAGAATTAGAAAAATCAACCCCCTCTCCCCGTCGCCGCCAGACACCTCGCCTTCAATCACAACGAGAGGCCATGGCAATTGTGACTCAATTGGCCCATCAAGAGAATTTAACGGAATTAGCGGCCCAACTAGAGACATTTTTCCAGGAACAGTTACTAGAATTGACTAACTCTCAATCTCAATTTGATCTCGAAGAGTTATTAAACCGATGGCACCAAGTTCAGCCGCCCCATGACGGAGAAGGTAAACAGGATCGGGTTGGCATTTTCTGGGCCCTTTTGCTCTTATCCTCCCAATCTAAGGTGGAATTATCCCAATCAGAGTTTTATCAAGATCTAAAAATTCAAGTCCTTTCGACAATTGAATAAAATTCTCTTCAGGATTTTTAGAGACAAGATGGTAGACTAAGCATTGTCAACCTAAACACTTGTGGCAAAGATTGAGGAAATAGTATTCATGAAAGCCATGATTCTGGCCGCTGGTAAAGGAACCCGTGTTCGTCCCATTACCCACACGATCCCCAAACCCCTGATCCCTATCCTTCAAAAACCTGTGATGGAGTTTCTGCTAGAACTCTTACGACAGCATGGCTTTGACCAAATCATGGTAAATGTCAGTCATCTCGCCGAGGAAATTGAAAGTTATTTCCGTGATGGACAACGGTTTGGGGTACAAATCGCCTATTCCTTTGAAGGACGCATCGTCGATGGTGACTTAGTTGGGGAAGCATTGGGATCGGCAGGAGGACTGCGACGTATCCAAGATTTTAATCCTTTCTTTGACGATACTTTTATTGTGCTTTGTGGCGATGCTTTGATTGATTTAGATTTAACGGCTGCGGTAAAGTGGCACAAAGAAAAAGGGGCGATCGCCACCATTATTACCAAATCAGTACCGAGAGAAGTGGTATCGAGTTATGGTGTGGTTGTCAGCGATGAAGAGGGTAGAATCAAAACTTTCCAAGAAAAACCCTCCATTGAAGAAGCTCTTAGCACCGATATTAATACAGGGATTTATATTTTTGAACCTGAAATTATTGATTACATTCCCTCGAATCAAAAATATGATATTGGAGGTGAGTTATTTCCCACCTTAGTGGCTAAAGGTGCGCCCTTCTATGCTGTTAATATGGACTTTGAATGGGTAGATATTGGGAAAGTACCGGATTATTGGCACGCCATTCGCGGGGTACTCTCACGGGAAATCCAAAATGTCCAAATTCCTGGCATCGAAGTTAAACCAGGGATTTATACGGGTTTAAATGTGGCGGTTAATTGGGATAAAGTTAATATCCAAGGGCCCGTATACATTGGGGGAATGACTCATATTGAAGATGGGGCGACCATTATTGGCCCCAGTATGATTGGCCCTAATTGTTGGGTTTGTAGCGGTGCTACCGTTGATAATAGCGTTATTTTTGAATATTCTCGTTTAGGGCCAGGGGTTCGTCTGGTCGATAAACTGGTATTTGGGCGGTACTGTGTGGATAAAACAGGGGCCGCTATTGATGTTCAAGCGGCAGCCCTTGATTGGTTAATTACTGATGCTCGTCAAACCCTGCCCCAACAACATCATAATCAACAACAGGCGATCGCTGAGTTACTTAATCAAGATATCTAAAACACTGCTTAACTAAACACTCAGCAATTCTCGCACCTGCCCCTGGATTCCCTAGGCGTTTTCTGCCATTTTCAGCAATTTGTTGTAATTTTTGGGGATGATTCAGCAATGTCATGAGAATATTGCCTGCTTGCTTTGGTGTGTCAACTAAGGTGACAGAACATCCTAACAGACAGTTTTGAGATCTAGCAAATCTAGGGGTAAACTGTGGCCCCTCTCCAGGAAAGGTAAGGGCAGGTTTACCGAGGCCGACAAATTGTTCGGTGGCGGTTCCAGCCATGGCCATGCCAACCTGAGCCAATTGTAAACAATTTCGATAAGCTTGTTGAGTGAGGATCAGGGTTGCGTTGTTTTGAGTAAAGGTTAAGGCCTCAGCATCTTGAAGATCCAGGGGGATGCTTCCTGATGGTTGAAATATCCAGCCATCAGCCATCAAATTTTGCTGAAAAGGGGTTAAATTGAGGCTAGGAGCGATCGCAGCTAAAAAGATAATAGATTGACTAGAAAACGCCTTGATCACTGCTTGAACCCCTTCTAGGATGATTTGCCAATTGCGTTGAGCTTCAGGCATTCTTGAGCCAGGCAATAAGAGAATAATCAGGGGATTAGTGGTTAAATTGACAGTTAGGGGTTGACTGAGAGACAATCCATCCATCATCGGATTACCCAGATCAAAAACTGGAATTTTCCACTGTTGTAGAATTTTTGTCGTCAAAGTATCTCTGGGAAAAACCCCCCGACAATTAGGACGAGTCATTAACCAACGTTCCCAAGGAAAATACATCGAACCCAACCAACGATAAAGGTTTGAAGTGGATGGCAACCACCCCGTTTCATCTCTGAGATAATATTCAGATTTAGCCGTTCCCACAAAACTATAATCAGCCCCACTTAACCAAGCCAAAAATAACGGCACAATATCCCCGACAGCTAGGATTTTACCCCCTGTTTTTCCCCATTGACGAATGGTTTGATATTGATGATAAGTTAGGGCTAATAATCCCCCTTGAACATCGCGCCAAAGTTGTCCTGGATTTTGATTAAACCCGCCCGAAGGCATCGTTTTAACCGTTCCAATTATAGGAATATTCAGCTTTTGATAAACATAACCTTCTCCTACTAAGGGTAAAGCCACAATACGGGAAACAGTGGGAAAAGTTTGTAATGCCTCTACAATAGGAGCAGCGATTTGATCTTCTCCATGACCGTTACTTAAGACTAAAATCTCCATAAATTTATTGAGAACGATTCATCAAAAAGTCTATCATCTCAAAATCCTCCAGAGAATCAATTTCTAAAGCGGCCATTTCACTCATAACAAACAGCGAAATTTTGCCCCCTAGTCGATTTCCGGTTTCTTTCAGTATCCAAGGTTTAAAAACATAAATTGAGCCATTTTCTACATATTGGGGGTTCATATCTTGACGACGGGGACGATAACGATAATCATAATTAATTGATTGGACAACTCCGTCAACCTCTTGCCAAAGAAAGCGATGAGAAGGGGAAACAGATAAAAGGGAGTCCGCTTGTTCTTGTTTAAGTTTTGCGATCGCCCCATCAATTTCTAACCCTGTCCTAATAGGAGAGGTACATTGTAGAAAAACCATTAATTCTGGTAGGATGCCTTGAGTTTCTAAGTATTGTAGACTATGAATTAAAGCCGATTCAGAAGAGGCGGTATCATTGGCCAATTCAGGAGGACGGGGGATAATTTGCGCCCCATAGGTAGCTGAAATTTCGGCAATTTCCTCATTATCCGTAGAAACATAAACCTGATCAACCCATTGCGCTTCTTGGGCATCAAGAATAGAATGGGCAATTAAAGGTTTCCCTGCTAAGGGACGAATATTTTTACGAGGAACCCCTTTAGAGCCGCCACGGGCCGGAATTATAGCAACTGTTACCATAGTAATCATCTAGATTTGAGGTATATAATGGCTAGACTACAACGAAACCACTAAGAATTGTTAATCTGTTTGGCTTGGTATATGATATTTTGTTAAGGAAAGCCCATTGTCTATCTTTGGGTAATAAAAGGAAAGCCTTATAAAAATGTCTTGCTGAGGTGAATTAGCTTATATTTCAATCTTATAGTTACATATTATGGAGATTAAATTTAGATGACTGATGAAGTTCTTGTCAAAGTAGAAAATGTTTCAAAAAAGTTTTGTCGTGATCTTAAACAGTCTCTCTGGTATGGGGTACAAGATATTGGGTCAGAAGTAGTTGGGCGCAAATATGAACATCAATTACGAGAAGGAGAATTTTGGTCAGTCAATGACATTTCTTTTGAGTTACGTCGGGGTGAATGTTTAGGGTTAATTGGCCCTAATGGGGCAGGAAAAAGTACCCTTTTAAAGATACTTAATGGATTATTTAAACCCGATAAAGGAAGAATAGAAATGCGGGGAAGAATCTGTTCATTAATTGAACTGAGTGCTGGATTTAATGCTATTTTAACAGGAAGAGAAAATATCTACAGTCGAGGTTCAGTTTTAGGTTTTACTAAGGCAGAAATCGATAAAAAATTAGATGATATTATTCAATTTTCTGAGTTAGAAGATTTTATTGATACACCCGTAGTTAATTATAGTTCAGGGATGAAAGTTCGGTTAGGGTTTGCTGTTGCTGCTCAAATGGAACCGGATGTTTTACTGTTAGATGAAGTGTTAGCGGTAGGGGATGTAGGATTTCGAGCTAAATGTTTTAATACTATTTATAAAATGATGCAAAATGCAGCAGTTATTTTAGTTTCTCATAGTATGCCTCAAATTAGTCGAGTTTGTTCTGATATTTTGGTAATGGATCATGGTCAGTGTGTCTTTCAAGGAAAAGATGTTCCGAGAGGAATTGATCAGTTTTATTCTTATTTTCAGGGAGAAGAAGAAGGAATTATCACAGGAAGTGAGCAAGCTGTTATTCATGGAATTGAATTTGGCTCTAAGGGAGAAAAACCGATAAATTCTCTAAATTATTTAGACGATTTTTCAGTTTATATAGATTTGAGCATTGCTCCTGAAATACATTACCCAAGTCTAGCGATAGATATTCTTAACCAAGAATTACAAATGGTTGCTCAGTGCTATTCTTATCATAACGGGTTTGTTTTATCAGATTCAGGAGAAAGGACAAAAGTAGAGGTTAATTTTGACAAATTAATTTTGAATCCAGGGACTTACTCAATAACTTTAACAGTTATGTCAGATAGTACAGTAACGAAAGGAGTCGGTGCGGTATTGTGCAAACATTATAATTGTAAAAAATTCACAGTTAAAGGTGATTTCTTCTGTTTTGCTCCTGTACATTTTGATGCTGATTGGAAAGTTATATAAACATCAAAAAAGTGTTTGTTCACAAGAATAGTTGTGTAAACTGGTAATATGACAATATCGGTCGGCAAACTAATATATTAAATTCAAATCTACTAAGTTTAATGATTATGGAAACTGAACTAATGCGTATCGTCAGACAAAAGCAAAGAACTATTGAAAAATTCGTTGCTTTATCCTTGCTCCCTCGCTCTATCTTTCGATCAATTCGCACAACTTCTCATTTTAAACAATGGCATAAAGTGCCAATGAACTATGTAAGAATTATTGAGTTACCCCTTACTTGGTATCTTTTGGAGCCTGATCAAAAACATAAAATTTTAGATATTAGTAGTCCAAAATTATTATCTCTTTTTCTAAGTGCTAATAATTATAATAATCTGACAATATCAGATATCAGTGATTATTTTGTTAAAGATTTCGAGAAATACGCCAAAAAATTTGCTATTTCCCCTGAAATAGCTGTTTTCGATGCAAAATCTATTCCCTATCCTGAAAACACCTTTGACCGCGTTTTTTCAGTATCAGTTCTTGAGCACGTCCCTGACACGGGAGATATGGAAATCGTTAAGGATGTGGCTAGAGTTCTTAAACCAGGTGGTATTTTTGTAATTACTTTACCCGCCTATGAGAATTATCTGGAAGAATGGCTTAAAAATACCAAAATTTCCTGGCCTACAGTGACAAATAGTCAAGGAGAATCCTTTTTTCAGCGTAGGTATGATGAGACAGCCATTGAAAAGCGTTTTGAGAATTTAGGATTAGAGATCAAAGATATTATTTATATAGCTGAAAAACCGATAAAAAAGCCACAAATTAATGATCAAGGTCTGCTACTACATAATGTGTATTATTTAGAAGACTTATCTTTATCCCAATCCTTAAATAAAATTTACAAAAAATTCAATAATACTCTTCCTTTCGTTCCTTATATTTCTCATCGTTACTGTTCACAACAATACCATTACTTAACCAGAGATGCCCATGACACAAACATAAGACAAGTAGGGATTAAATTCCAGAAATTTAGTTAATCATATTTATTTATAATTAAAATTTGGTGAATGACAATGCTTTTAGATAACGGTAATTCAGATTTAGAACAATTGTTCGATAAAGTAGTAGATGGAGGATATTGTATTGGTTGTGGGGCTTGTGCTTCAATCAATAATCCACAAATTCAAATCAAAATGAATAAATATGAGCAATTGCAAGCTACCTTAATTGATTCTGAAGCTACTGATCAATCTTCTCCCGATATTTCAGTACAAACTATTTGCCCTTTTTCAGATAAAAGTCTTAATGAAGATCAATTAGGGCAAGAATTATTTAGTCAGGACTGTAAATATGATGAAAAGCTAGGATATTATTTAGAAACTTATGCCGGATATGTTAATGAAGGTGATTATCGTCATTATGGCAGTTCTGGTGGTATGGGAAGCTGGATCATATCACAGTTATTAAGTAAAAATTTGGTGGATGGGGTAATTCATGTCAAAGAAAATGCTGCTAGTTCAGAAGATAAAAGGCTATTCAAATATGATTTATCCACAACATTAGAAGATATACAAAAAGGAGCAAAATCGAGATATTATCCGGTGGAAATGTCGGAAGTTATTAAAATAATTCGAGAAAAACCCGCCCGCTATGCTATTGTGGGGATTCCTTGTTTTATTAAATCTATTCGTTTATTAGTGCGTCAAGATCCTGTGATCGCGGAGCGGATTAAGTTTTGTATTGGTTTAGTTTGCGGACATCTCAAAAGTACCGCTTTTGCTAAAATGTTTGCTTGGCAATGTGGAATTGAACCCGATAATTTACTGTCTATAGATTTTCGTAAAAAATTATTAGATGCTGAGGCTAACAAATATGGAGTTGAAGTGACTGGGATAAAAAACGGTGAAGTTGTTACCATTGCTCGTCCTGTTCAAGATTTTTCGGTTGGGGGTTTTCTTGGAGATTGGGGGATGGGATTTTTTAAATATAAAGCTTGTGATTATTGTGATGATGTAGTAGGTGAAACCGCCGATATTAGTATTGGTGACGCTTGGCTACCTCAATATGTAAAAGATAGCCAAGGAACAAATATTGTGATTGTCCGCCACCCTATTTTGTACAATTTAATCGAGGCGGGAAAAGAATCTGGCGAACTAAAACTAGATTGTTTATCTCCAGAACAAGTATTGCAATCTCAAGCTGCAGGGTTTCGACATCGCCATGATGGTTTAGCCTATCGGTTGCATTTAGCTGATAAACAGGGAACTTGGCGACCTAATAAACGAATTAAACCGCAAGAGAATCATCTTGATGAAAAAGAACAAAAACGATTCTATTTAAGGACTATTATGGCGGAAGAAAGCCATTTAGCTTTTCAAGAAGCATATCAAAAAGATGATATTTCTATATTTGAAAAACGAATGATGCCGATTGTTGAGGAATATAAAAGCTTAGTCGCTCCTCCTAAAAGTCAAAAAGCTCAAGTCACTTTTAAAGAACCTTTATGGAAACGAGTTTTGAAACGAATAAAAGGGCAATTGACTAAACTTTTTAAATCATGATAAATTAAGAAAATAACATAACTAAAATGGAGGAATAAATTTTTGAAAGTTGTAATCACTGGCATCACAGGAATGCGTAATCGAGGAGTAGAGGCTATTATTGTGCCTACTATTCAAGAATTACGAAAACGTCAACCAGATATCAACATTAACCTGTTAACCAGAAGCCCAGATTACGATCAAATTCGGCTAGAATCCTATGATGTTAAGCTGCATTTAGAAAGCCAACATCTAGGAACCCAAACCCCACCACAAAGTCGCAAAAAAGTGCTGCTTTCTAAGATTTTTCCTGGCTATAAATTGCCAAAAATTCAACCTATTCCTACCTCCCCCTTAATTCGTAAAGCTGATGCTATAATTGCTTCTGGGGGAGACATTTTTAGTCCTGAATATCCTATAGCTCCCCATCTAAAACCCCTAAAATTAGCCTTAGATGTGGGAACTCCTGTAATGTTTTTAGCTCAGTCTATTAGCCCTTATAAGAAGGATGAAGATGCTGAGGAATGGTTAGAAGTTGCCCGTCATGCTAAACTAATTACGGTTCGTGAGCAATTAACGTATAACTATTTAACCAAAGATTTAGGCTTGTCTACAGAGTTAGTTAAATTGACAGCAGATCCCGCCTTTTTGTTGTCACCCGCACCTCAAGAGCAGATTAATAACCTATTAAAAGGTTATGGTATTTCGGGGGAACGCCCCTTAGTTGCTCTTGGTACTAGCCAGGGAATTTGTAGTTATACTTCATCGGGTTTAGATTATGAAAAACATATAACTTCTTGGCAAAAAGTTATTGAGATGATTATCAATGAACTTGGGGCAGAGGTAATATTGATTCCCCATGTACAGGAAATAAGAGCCGGAAATGATGATAGAATTTTAGCGACTAAATTACTGAGAGCATTAGACTATAGTCCTAGAGTTCACTTAGCAGGATGTGATCATACAGCTTCAGAATTCAAAGGATTAATTGCTCAATGTGAGTTGGTAATTTCAGAAAGAACCCATGCTGCGATCGCTGGTTTATCTAGTGGTGTTTGTACGGTAGCTGTGGGTTACTCAATTAAGTCCAAAGGCATTTCTGCGGAATTAATTGGGGAAGATAAATTTGAGGAAGGGTTATTGATTTCTGTGCAAGACTTTTTAAATCCTGAACTTGCTTGTCAAGCTGTCCGAAATTCTTGGAAACAAAGAGATGAAATTAAGACAAGAATTAAAGAGAGATTACCAGAAATTAAAGAAAGGGCCTCGAAAAATTTTGATTTACTAATTAGTTAGTGTTAAAAAATATGAATCATAAAATTCTGTGGCTAAGGCGACGTTTTGGCTGGATGGGTAATCATAGCGGTTACGATCAGTTGTGTGACTATATGTCAAAAATTTTGCCATCTGAAACCTATCAAAGTGTTTGGCAAAACCCTGGACAACCTCATAATCAATTGTTACGCTCAATAGTAAAAAGCATGGGGAAAAAAGCGAAAGCTAGTCCTATGTACGCTTTAGATAGTACAGCAGCAGAGGTCAAAGTTTTATTAAAAAGTTTACAATGGCATCCTGATTTAATCCATATTACTTATGTAGAAAATCAACTGGGAATCTTACCCAATTGGCGAGAAAAATTATCCTGTAAAATTATTGGGACATCCCATCAACCCGCAGGATGGTGGCGTTTAGTCCATAAACATCCTAAAAGTATTGCTAATTTAGACGCATTAATTGTAGTTGGTAGTCGAGAAGTTGCTTATTTTGAACAATATTTACCTGAGCGAGTATTTTTTGTTCCTCATGGTGTAGATACAGAGTTCTTTTGTCCCTTAGAAGATTCTGTTAATAAAAAAGACTCTATTCGCTGTATTTTTTCTGGTAAACATCTTCGGGATTTAGAAACTTTAGCGATTGTTATTGATAAAGTTATTAGCAAAAATTCAGACATTCATTTTGATATTATCATGCCTCAAGATAGACGTAGTGCGAGCGACGCTTTATTAATTAGGATGGCTCGTCATGAACAGGTACACTGGTATGGTGGAGTTTCAGATACACATCTTAGGAAACTTTATCAAAGAGCAACAATGTTGGTCTTACCGATATTAGATTGTACCGCTAATAATGCTTTGGTAGAAGCAATATCCTGTGGTCTTCCTGTCATTTCCAATGATGTTGGAGGGTTACAAGATTATACAAGGGAAGACTTTGCTGAATTATTACCTGTTGGGGATATAGATGGATTTGTGAGGGCGATTTTAACCCTGGCAGAAAATCACGAAGAACAACTTAGAAGAAGCAACGCGGCACGAGACTTTGCTGAGAATTATCTTAATTGGACACACATAGCCAAAAAGACACTAGAAATATATAATAAAGTCATTACTTAGTAGAGATTAAATCGTCAATTTTTTGGTTAACTCCTATGAATGATATTCGTCAATCAGTCAAACCTAAATATTTACTGATTTCTCATCATCCCAAAGATAGAAGTATTAGTCCCTGTACGACAGTTTATAATGTTTTTCTTAGTCCTAAAGCTGTTTATCCCTATGCAGACTATATATTTGTTCATTCATCTCCAAAACAATTTAAACAGGAGTTAAGGGAAAAAACTGAAAATCAAAATGTAACTTTATTATTTAATGGATGTTGTTCTTTATTAAGTGATAATGCAATTTATGCCTTAAAGTATGCAAAAAAAAATAATCTATCAGTTATTATCTATTGGCATGAAATGGCTTGGCAACTTAATCAGCATTTTGCTAGTTTTACAGATCAGCAATGGGAAAAAATCAATCAAATGCTCCAAGAAAGCTATGTTAAGCATTGGGTTCCTTTCTCTCAAGCAAAACAGCTAATTATGTACATTTTTAAAAGAAACTATGAAGATGTTCTGATTGTAACTGAAGCTATTGATCTAGATGATTATATTCCAAAAAATCAATCAAATCTGTCAAATAATATTAAGCTATTGGGTTCGGGAAGTGTTGCAAATATAGAGACTTGTTTTAGAAAAGGAACTGATTATTTTTGTAAAATATGTCAAGAATTATCTCAAAATAGTAGTGACTTAAATTTTGATGGTTATTGGTTTGGAGCATCAGAGGAAGAAGTGAGTAAATTCTCTCTTGATATTCCAGATAATTGCCATTTTCTGGGTTTTGTAGATAACTTACCAACTCAATTTCCTGATTATGATATCTTTTTATTAACCAGTCGTGACGATCCCTCTCCTATTGTTGCATTTGAAGCTTTAGCTTGTAATTTACCTGTATTTTGTTTTGATAGCGTTGGCACCAGAGAAATGCTACCCCCGGAATTTGTTGCCTCTGATATAGACATGATGATTAATAACATTATTAATTATTGCTATCATCAAGAAAAATATTCGCCAAATTTTTTTAGGAAAATAGCAGAAGACTATGCTCCTCAAAAATTTCTTGAACGGATAGATAGAAAGCATAACTTAATTACAATTGATCAAAATAAATATTTTAAAAAATATTCTGAACAAAAAGAGATAAAAATAAAACAAGATGCCTTAAAAAATGAACATTCATTTATTAGAAAAATAGCAAGAAGAATGAAAAATTATCTTAGGAAAAGCTGATAAAACAAAATCGATTAAAATTTTATTAAAGATCAAGAAAGACTAAGAGTAATTTTATTATTGTAGCAACAGTAGGTTAAATTAATTATGATAACAACAAAAGACAATATCACCCAAATCATTGAAACTAACGGTTATGTAATTGTTAAAAATATTCTTTCTGCAAATGAAATAAAAAGACTAAGAGAAACTGTTAGAAATTATTTTCTGCTTCAAGGTGTACCCTTTGCTTCTGGTTTAACACAACCGAATGCTGCTGTTCAAGTTCCTGATGTTAACTGGATATTTTATCATCCTAAAATTTTAGCAGTAATGAGTGAATTACTGGGTCAAAATAATATTATGTTTACCAGTCATTGTGACATTCATAGTCGAACTTTATCAGCATGGCATAAAGATGATGGTCTGACGGTGATGGAAGGAGGATACTTTGGTTATCCTACCTATAATGAAGAAGCTTGTAAAGTGTATAAAGTAGCTATATATTTACAAGATCATGATAATAATAAAGGAGGATTAACAGTTAGAAAAGGTTCTCATGAATTGCCTAAAATTGATGATGGAGAAGAATTTTATATACCGACAAAAGCTGGAGATATTATTGTTTTTGATGTGAGATTAACTCATACAGGCCAACGAGATATTATTCCTTATCCCTCTTGGCAAAAACCCAATCAATTATTACAAAAAGCCCTTAATAAAATATTTAAAATTCCTCCTGATCAATCTAAAAAACATCTTAAAAATATCTATGACAAGCTATTTGGTGAAAGATTATCTATTTTCTTTACCTATGGATTACCTAATGAATATACGAAGTCTTTTGCTATGAATAATATGAAAAGACAATTAGAACAAAGTAAAAATACAAATATCTTTCTGTCTCCTGAATCTCGACAACAGTTTATCAATAATAATGTTATTCTGGCAGAAGATTATTTTTCTGATTTAGTCAATGAAACTTAAAATTAACTTGAATAATCAATGATTAGGAATAATTAAATGGTGAGAATTTTTCTCTTAATAGGATCAGTTTTAGCAGGTTTATCCGTTGCGGGGGGAGCCTTTGCTAGTCATGCTTTAAAAGATACATTAAGCGATCGCGCTTTAGAAATCTTTGAGACAGGGACAAAATATCAGATGTATCATGCCCTAGCCTTACTATTAGTTGCCCTATTTTTAACCCGCTTAGAAACCCCACCAATGACCATGATCAGTGCCGGATATGCCTTTATTATCGGTATTTTGATCTTTTCTGGCAGTCTTTACGCCCTCAGTTTAACAGGGATAAAATGGTTAGGAGCCGTTACTCCCATTGGTGGAGCGGCCTTTCTCATTGGTTGGGGAAGTTTGGCGATCGCCGCTTGGAGCATGAAATAAACACCAATCTAAAGATTCATCGTAAACCGTTCCTTAGAAGATGATAGACTGACCTATTAGGCACAAAACTATTGGTCTAGGAAGTACCAAGATCTGGTACATTTACCAAAAATTGACAAAGTTATTTATTGAGTCAGTATGAAAGTTCTGGTTATTGGCGGTGACGGTTATTGCGGTTGGGCAACCGCCCTACATCTTTCCAACAAAGGCTATGAAGTTGGTATTCTCGACAATTTGAGTCGGCGATATTGGGACTCACAATTAGGGGTAGATACTTTAACGCCCATTGCCCCCATTCAGAAGCGCATTCAACGTTGGCAAGGTTTAACAGGGAAAACCATTGATCTGTTTGTGGGAGATATTACAGACTATAGCTTCTTAAGTCAAGCGTTACATGAGTTTGAGCCTGGGGCCATCGTCCATTTTGGGGAACAACGTTCCGCTCCCTATTCCATGATAGACAGAGAACACGCAGTTTTTACCCAGGTAAATAATGTGGTAGGGACGCTGAATATTCTCTACGCCATGAAAGAAGATTTTCCCGACTGTCACCTGGTTAAACTGGGAACCATGGGAGAATATGGGACTCCCAATATTGATATTGAAGAAGGGTATATTACCATTGAACACAATGGACGGACAGATACCTTACCCTATCCCAAACAGCCTGGCAGTTTCTATCATTTAAGTAAGGTACATGATAGTCATAATATCCATTTTGCTTGTAAAATTTGGGGACTCCGGGCCACTGATTTAAACCAAGGGGTGGTTTATGGGGTGTTAACGGAAGAAACGGGCATGGATGAAATGCTAATTAACCGTCTCGACTATGATGGGGTATTTGGCACAGCTTTAAACCGTTTCTGTATTCAAGCAGCGATTGGTCATCCTTTAACAGTTTATGGTAAAGGTGGCCAAACCAGAGGATTTTTAGATATTCGGGATACAGTGCGCTGTGTGGAATTAGCGATCGCAAACCCTGCTGATACCGGACAATTCCGCGTCTTTAACCAGTTTACTGAATTATTCAGTATTGGGGATTTAGCCTTGATGGTGAAGAAAGCGGGTAACTCTTTAGGATTAAATGTAGACATTAATCACTTAGAAAATCCCAGAGTTGAGTTAGAAGAACACTATTTCAACGCTAAGAATACTAAGTTATTAGACTTAGGGTTACAACCTCATTATCTCTCTGATTCTCTCCTTGATTCTTTGTTGAATTTTGCGACAAAATATATTGAGCGAGTGGATAAAGAACAGATTTTACCCCAAGTTTCTTGGCGGAGAAAGTGATTAATAATTGACAATGGATAATGGATAATTATTCATTCCTTGTAGGGTGGGCAATGCCCACCTTACTTAATATCAAAAATCTCCCTATCTTGTCTATATTATAAATATCTCTCAATCCAATTCTTATCAAAAATTTCTGTATAAATAGGGTTATGAATAGTCAGACATTGGTTATTTTTAATCACTAAACCCGATAAAATTAATTCTCTTTCTTCTTCTTCATCCAAGGTTAAACAGTCTGGTTGCTGTAAAATATTTTGATAGCGTTTTAATAATTCAGTACGATTTATAGGACTTTGTAAAATTCGGTCACGAATGGTTCTTAAATGTTCGGGTTCATCTTGAGATTCCCAATTTTCTATAATTTGCGATCGCACTAATTTTTCTACCCATTGACTTTCTTTGTTTTCGGGAATTTCTTCCTGAGAATTACGAATTAATTGACAAAGCTTTTGAGTTAAAAAGGGTTGGCCATTCGTCCAATATAAAACCGATTTTAAAACCGCTTGGGGACGACTTACCTTTGATTTTAAACCTTGTAATAAAGGTTGTGCTTCATGAAGTTGAAACCCTTGTAATGGAATAGCTTGACCAATATTAAAGGGTGTTCTTTGTTTATCTTGGAGTAATTGAGATGGACTTACAACCCCCAACAAAGCAAAAGTTAGACGTTTATAATCGGGATTATCTACTCTTTTATTATAACAGGTTCTCAGAAAAATAAAAAAGTCATCAATAGCAAAATCAAGACTTAAAACACTGTCAATTTCATCAATAAAAATAATAATTTTTTCAGAAATATGTTTTAAAACAACCGTTTGTATAAATTCACCTAAGCGTTGGAGAGGAGATAAAAAATCATGAGCTTTCCACCAATTTCTAAAATCAATTTTATCAATTAAATCTAAATTACTAATTAACATATAAATAAATCCTGCATACCATTGTTCTATGGTAAGTTTCCGATTGCCAATTTCTGATAAATCAATGGCAGCACAAGCAAATTTTTCTGCTTGTAATCGTTTCATTATTTGCACCCTTAAACTAGATTTACCCATTTGTCGTGCATTTAAAATATAACAAAATTCTCCTGATTTTAAGGCTTTATAGAGATAACGATCAGCCGAACGAACCACATAAGTCGGGGCATCCATCGGCAAACTACCCCCCACTTGATAATCATAAGTTGATAACTTTTCTTCTGTTCTTAATAAAGCATTTTCAATGACTAATTCTGCTTGAGTTGCTTTGAGTATTTCTAAGGTTTCTGTTAGTTCTTGAGTCCTTTCTTTGACGTTTTTTTCTAAAGTTTGACTGTATTGAGATAATTGCTCTTTTGTTTGTTGTAAATCAAGATTTTTTTGCGCTAATTCTTGGATAAAATGAAGTCGTTCGGCCTCCGCTTGTTGCCGTTGAGTAATATCTTGAAAAGCAGCGATCGCATAGGCAATATTTCCTTCTTGGTCGTAAATTGGCCTCGCCAAAACTTCTAAGGGAATTCGGCTATTTTCATGACGAATTTCTAGATCAGAAATAGTATGATTTTGTCCTTGTAAAGCGCGAAAAATTGGCAGGTCATGAATTGGATATTTTTTTCCTGTCGTTAAGCAATAAGGTTGATAGATTTTGTGTAATTCTTCAAGGTTTAAATTCTTGAGAAGTTGTTGTCCGAATATTTGTTGTGCTTGTTCATTCGCATAATAGGGATAACCTTGACCATCAATAATAAAAATTCCGACGGGAACAGCCGCTAAAAATTGGGTCAATTGTTGCTCATTGAGACGTAAAGCTTCTTCAACTTTTTGACGTTTATTAACTTCTTGTGTGAGATCTTTTAATAATTGTTCTTGGGCCTCTCTAGCGGCTTTTTCTTGTGCTAAAGCGGCTTTCATTTGCTGGACATGATTAAGGGTTTTATTCGTGGTAATTTCTAAATCTTTAAAATCAATTGGTTTAGTCAAAAAATCAAAAGCTCCTCGGTTCATAGCTGCCCGAATATTATCAAGATCACCATAAGCTGAGATAATAATCGCTTTGATAATTGGATCAATTTCTGTGAGCTTACTTAAAAGTGTTAAACCATCCATTTCTGGCATATAAATATCCGTGAGAACAATATCAATGTCCCCATGAGTTTGTATTTTTTCTATCGCTTCTATTCCATTATGAGCAAAGACAAACTCAACCTGTTTTTGACGCAATTTTTTCCTGAATTTTTGTCTGATTAATAATTCAAGATCGGATTCATCATCAACAACCAAAATTTTGGGAACTTCCATAATATTTATTTAGAAAATCTTAAATTAAATGATGAATTTTCTCTTTCAAATGCTCAAATTGAAGAGGTTTAGTCAGATAATCATCTGCCCCATATTCGAGGGCAGTTTGATAATTAATTTCATCCCCATAGGCCGTGATCATAAATACTTTAATTTGGGGATACTCTTGTTTAATAATCTTTAATAACTCTAACCCATTCATGCCTGGCATATTAATATCCGCCAAAATAAGAATTAAATGATTATCATTTTCCTGGAGAGAAGTTAAGGCATCCTCTGCGGAAAATACAAAAGAAAAATCAAGTTTTTTTTGTTTGATTTCTTTTCTAAACTTTTGCTTAAACAAGAGGGTTATATCTTGTTCATCATCAACGACCATCACATTCATGTTGGAGACTTTTCCTGAAATGGGGAACAACTGAAAACCAGAATGGAGTCCATTAAGGGGTTAGGACACCATGCTAAATTAATCATATCGAAATTTACGAAGATAAAAACCAAACAGTTAACCCAAAGGTTCTCAGTCCCTGGTACGATAAATCCTGGCAGCTATCACAAAATATTATGAACACACCAATAGATGGAATTGCACCCCATGGCGGTCAATTAATTAATCGTATCGCCACCCCTGCTGAACGGCAAGAATTTCTAGCCCAAGGGGATCAATTGCCCAGAATTACTCTAGACGAGCGAGCAACCTCTGATCTGGTAATGATCGCCATTGGAGGGTTTAGTCCCCTCAAAGGGTTTATGGAACGGGCCGACTATGAAACCGTAGTCGAACAAATGCACTTGACCAATGGCATACCTTGGGCAATTCCTGTTACCTTATCTGTTAGCGAAGACGTGGCTGACTCCCTTAAAGAAGGGAATTGGGTAAGATTGGATGATCCCGAAGGTAACTTTATTGGAGTTTTAGAATTAACTCAGAAATATCACTACAACAAAACCCACGAAGCTGTTAACGTTTACCGAACCGATGACATCAAACATCCAGGGGTTAAAGTCGTTCATGAGCAAGGGGCAGTTAATTTAGCCGGGCCAGTATGGTTATTACAGCGAGATGAGCATCCCTTATTTCCTAAATATCAAATTGATCCCGCCCAATCTCGGCAATTATTTAAAGAGAGAGGATGGGCAACCGTTGTCGGATTTCAAACCCGTAACCCCATTCATCGGGCCCATGAATATATTCAAAAATGCGCCTTAGAAATCGTTGATGGCCTGTTTTTGCACCCCTTAGTTGGTGCCACCAAAAGCGACGATATTCCGGCTGATGTGCGGATGCGTTGTTATGAAATCATGATGGATGGTTATTTCCCCAAAGATCGGGTAATTTTAGCCATTAATCCCTCAGCCATGCGCTATGCCGGCCCCAGAGAAGCCATTTTTCATGCCCTAATTCGTAAAAATTATGGCTGTACCCACTTTATCGTCGGACGGGATCATGCTGGTGTGGGGGATTATTATGGAACCTACGATGCTCAATATATCTTTGATGAATTTGCCCCAGATGCCTTGGGCATTGTGCCAATGAAGTTTGAACACGCTTTCTATTGTAAACGGACTCAACAAATGGCCACCACCAAAACCAGTCCCAGTGAGAAAGAAGAACGAATTCATCTATCAGGCACCAAAGTCAGGGAAATGCTACGACGGGGAGAAATGCCCCCTCCAGAATTTTCTCGGCCAGAAGTGGCAGCAGAATTGATCAAAGCCATGCAGGGCTAAAACAGTAAATCAGGGAGTTAGGCAGAAAATAACCGCAGATTTTTCACCCTAACTCCCTGGAAACATTAGACTATTAGGGTATCTTCCCAAGAGAGCAGACAGGAACCATGAAATGGGATCGGCGGACTTTTTTACAGACCTTACTCACCTGGGGGGTCGGTCAAGGGAGCCTGGGATGGCTAAACAACAGAAATAAATTAGACCAATACTATCAAACCCTAGCAGAACCCACCCACCGTAAACTGGCCTTATTGGTAGGAATTAATGATTATGCCGAGGATTTTGACCTCAAAGGATGTCTAACGGATGTCGAACGACAAAGAGAATTATTGATCTATCGCTTTGGGTTTCAACCTCAAGATATTCTTACCTTGACGGGAAAACAGGCCACCCGTGAAGGTATCGAAACCGCCTTTTTAGAACATTTAGTGACCCAAGCTAAAGCCGGAGACGTAGTTATCTTCCACTTTAGCGGCTATGGGAATCAGGTTAAAGTGTCCCCTGAAGTGGCTCTCACTGTCACTGAGGGACAAGTAAGGGGATTGATTCCTAGGGATGGGATACTTTTGAACCAAGGAACCCCGACCACGGATAATATTCTCGAAGACACCTTAATCTTATTAGGGCGATCACTGGCCACAGAAAAACTGACCCTCGTCTTAGACACCAGTTATCATCCTGTCAGCCCAACTCTGCCAAGTAATTTACGGGTGCGTTCCTTCCCCTATGCTAGCCTACAAATTAACCCAGAAGAACTAGCCTTTCAAACTCAACTGAAAAGTCAACTCAAAAAAAATACTCCTAAGGATCAAGCTTTGTCCATGCCTGGTATTGTGCTATGTGCTGCTGGAAATGAGCAAGTCGCCGCCGAAATTAAAGGCAATGGATTTAGTGCGGGCCTATTTACCTACGCCCTTACCCAATACTTGTGGGAAGTCAGCCCCGCCAGTCAAGTCAATGTTACTTTAAACAAAACCAGAGAACAAATTATCCCGCTTCTGGGGGAACAACAACAACCCGAAAAAGGCAACAACCCCAAACAACCTCTCTTTACCTATTACCTACTGCCCACCATTAATCAAGGGGCCGAAGCCGTAATCAATGGCATTGAAGATCCCAGCACTGCCAGCGTAAAACTCACAGGAATACAGGCCCCCATTTTGCGACACTACGGGCTAAATTCCTGTTTCCGCCTTCTGTCTACCCCCTCAGTGGTGTTGCAACTGCGTTCTCGTGAAGGATTAAAAGGCAAAGTCCGTTATCTTAATCCTGAGCAGGCCCCCCAATACCCCCTAGAAGTCGGGCAACTTCTCCAAGAAACCATCCGCTGTTTGCCCCGAACCCTAGGGCTAACTGTTGCTTTAGATCAAGGATTACAGCGAATTGAACGGGTTGATGCGACCAGTGCCTTTTCTGCCATTACCATTGTTTCCTCGGTGATTACTAGCGGAGAACAAGCGGCTGACTGCGTTTTAGGGGTGAAATCCTCATCAACTCCCCCCCCAGAAGGCTCAGACTCAGACTCAACCACCCTAGAACAATATGGCTTATTTCTGCCTGGAGGCGTTCTGCTGCCCAATACTCTTGGCAAGTCAGGAGAAGCCATTAAATCAGCCGTTGAACGGTTACATCCCACCCTGGAACGACTATTAGCTGCGAAATTATGGGGCTTAACCCTCAATGAAGGCTCCTCCCAACTGCCCTGGCTTGTCACCCTGGAAGGGCTTGATCCTAACCCCCAGCCCTTAGTACAACGCCAAACTACCAGAACGGCGGGAGCTAACCCTAGCCTTCATCTATCACAGGAAATTTTGACGGCTGTTGCTTCGGAGGCCAACGGGTTGCTCCAAGTTTCACGGGGCAGCCGTTTACAATATCGTCTCGAAAATCGAGGGGACAAGTCCCTTTATTATGTGATAGTCGGGATCGATAGTCGGGGTCAAGCGATCGCTTATATTCCTCCCTTCAGTGCCATAGAAACAGAAGAAGAAAACATGGCAGTCATTGCCCCTGATGTAACAAAAATCGTTCCCTCCCCCGCCAGCAGATTGACTTGGACAGTTTCGCAAACCCCAGGATGGGAGCAAATTTTAGTGATTGCGTCACTTTCTCCTTTTGCACAAACCCTCAAGGCCTTGCAAAAATCCCCAGGATTTAAAGCCAATACTGCCCAAATTCTGACCTTAGAAAATCCCTTAGAAATTGCTCAATCCTTGTTACAAGACTTAAATGCGGCCAGTGCCGTCAAGAGCGAACTATTAGACACAAACCCCGATAGTTATGCCCTCGCTCTTCGCACTTGGTCAACCTTAAGCTTTATTTATCAAGTGGTTTAATCCTCAAATTCCTGGGGCCAAACCCAGGTTAGTTTGATTTAGGGAAAGTTGAGAAAGGGATATAATCTAGATAATAACCTTTGGGCAACTCTTCCTGACTGTTGCGTTGAAGACTTTGGGTGTATGCCCCTAAGCTACTCAATTTAACGATTGCACAGGACTGGGTTTTGCTGTGCCAAATCGGTTCACTCCATCTAACATGAGTTGTATGAATAATTTGCCTCAAACCACAAAACGTCGGCTTCAAAAAATCCCCCAGATTCCTAGTGTCTGGGAAGGCGATCGCCGTTCTGTCGCTGGTCTTCGAGGTATGTCAGATTCAAAAAATCCCCCAGAAGAAGAATGTATTATTTGGGTGGATGGCTCGGAAGGGGTGGTGAGAGCGATGGATATTACCCCCACTGATGCTGGCCCCGAAGCCGTCGTGCGGACCCTATTACGGGCCATGGAAAATCCCCACAGTCCAGCCCAACCAGCCCGCCCCCAAAAAATTGTGGTGCGTAACCGCGAATTACAATTTTTCCTGCGGGGAGCCTTACAAAGTTTGGACATTGCTATTGATTATGTGCCAAATCTCCCCTTAATTGACCAACTGTTTCGTAGTTTTGACGAGGTTGAACAAACTCGCCCCCCAGTGCTTCCCCCAGACTATGAACCGTTACTGCTGGAGATGGCGAGGCAGGTTGAAGAGGCGGCCCCTTGGGATTTGTTGGCTGATCATGACATTATTGCGGTGGAAATCAATCGTTGGGAAGTTGATACCATCTATATTTGTGTGATGGGGATGTCTGGACAAGAATATGGCTTAATCCTCTATCGTTCTCTGGAGTCCCTGAAAAAGTTTCGTCAAGCAGCATTAAGCGAAAAATCAACCAATCAGCTAGAACAAGCTTTTTTAGCACAAGACTGTTGGTTTTTAAATTTTGAATCCGAAGACGACTTCTCTGATGAGGATGAGCATGAGGATGATTATCCCTTTGACTGGGAGGAGACAGAGGAAGGGGAAGAAGAAGAAATGCGGCCTCAATTTGGTAGTATTCATCCTTATGAGGGTATTCGGCCCTTTTTAGATGAGGATGAGGCTAAAATTGTTTATTATTCTCTCCAAGCTTTTCTACGTTTCTTTGATCGCAATCAAAGAGCTTTGCATCATGATCCCATCGGAGACATCCAAAAATCCTATCGTTTTTCTCTCTCCTCAGAAACTCAAGAAGCTGAGTCGATTTCCCTAAAAGTATCAACTCTTCCTGAGTTAACGGCTGAATTTATGGAAATGTTGGAAGAGATGGAGGATGAGGACGATGAAGATGACGGTAACGTTCAATTACCCATCCACGATGATTTAATTCCTGAGAATGCTTTTTTGAGTTTGGGCATGATCCCTTGGGAAATTATTGAAAGTCTACAACATAATCCTAAAACTTATTATCACTCTCAAGGGGCGATCGCTAAAGGGGAAGGACTCCCTGTTATTTTGGTGCAAACCTCTCGACCAAAAGCGAAACAGATGATTCAAACTCTACAAGATGCGGGAGATCTCAAGGCAATTTGTTTTAACCCAGGGGAAGATCCTTGGGAAGAAATGATGTACGATTTAGGGATTTTACAAGCAGGAAACGGTTCCTTATTCATTTTTGGTGAATTTATGGAAGATGATCCCGAACATACCCAAGCTCGTAAAAAATGGGAGCGTCGCTGTCAACAAACGGGGGGCTATTGTGGGTTAATTGTGGCGATGGGAGTAACAGGGGGTTCTCGCGGAAATCCTCAGTTACAGGATATGTTAGCTGTCTTTGAAGCAAAATCTCTCGATGCTGAAGGCTTGGCTATGGGAGTTTTACGTTTAATGCCTCAGTTTGATTAACGTCTTCAGGATTTACAACCATACCAGATTAAAAGGGAATGGGTAAATCCTGATTAAAATATTCTTACTTGCTCAAATTGTTTAACTTTTTAATCACGATTAACTATTAATTAAAATGGAATCTCCCATTAAACAAATACGTCTCTCACAAACGGCAAAAGAGCAACTAATTAAACTCAAAAGATATACTAAAATAGAACAGTGGAATATCTTGTGTCGTTGGGGGTTTTGTCGTTCCTTAATGGAACCTAGTATTCCCTCTCCTGTTCCAATTATTCTGGACAGTAACGTAGAAATGACCTGGCGAGTTTTTGGGGGAGAAATGGCAGATATTTTATTAATCGCTTTGAAACAACGTTGTTATCAAGATGGATTAGGAACCGAGAAAGAAACCCTAATTCATCAATTTAGACTCCATTTACATCGTGGTATTGGCTATCTTGCCGGGGATATTAATATTAAGAAAATTGAGAATTTACTAGAACTTTCTTGTGAAAAAGAGAATGGGTAATAGTGTATTGAGGAAGCCCAAAAATGACATCAGACATTGTAGAATCAGAAAGCCAACAAAAAAATGATTTATATGATAAAGATTATTATTTATGGGTTCAAGAAACCATTAAATTGTTACAGCATAAAAAATTCAATGCAATTGATTTAGATAATTTAATTGAAGAAATGGAAGACATGGGAAGAAGTGAGAAAAAAGCTGTCACCAGTAATTTAAGAATTCTTCTGATGCACCTTCTTAAATATCAATATCAACCAGAAAAACGAACTAATAGCTGGTTATTTACAATTAGAGAACATCGAAAAAGATTAAAAGAAGCATTTAAAACCAGTCCCAGTCTAAAAAACTATTATGGTGAAGTCTTTTCAGAATGTTATCAAGATGCAAGAGAATTAGCTACTGATGAAACAGGGTTATCTATTGAAATTTTCCCAAAAACTTCCCCTTTTAGCATAAATAATACCCTTGATACTAATTATTTACCTGATAATATATAGCGTTTCTCAGACTCACAAGATACACTCTAATTTTTCCCTATTGCCTATTCCCCATTCCCTTTTAAGAAGATTGATTTTGTCTTTCAATTGTGTCAGCTAATCTTTCCATTGCTGTTATTAATCTTTCTTGATCAGTTATGATTTGAGATACCTGTTCTTCTGCAATAGCTTCCTCTTGACGAATTAATCTTTTTTTCGCCATTTCAAAAGAGCGAATTATCAAAAATAAACAAAAAGCAATGACTAAAAAGTTGAGAATAGCAGCGAGAAATAAACCATATTGAATCCCAGCAATTGACAATTCACTTAATTTCTCAACTCCACTAGCTTTCATCGCTGGATTAAGAATAACAGGTGTAATAATATCCTCTACAAGAGAATTGATAATTTTGCCAAAAGCTCCCCCAATGATAACAGCTAGTGCCAAGTCAATGACATTACCCCGCATAATAAAGTCTTGAAAGTCAGCTAATAAACCTCTATTTCTTCTTGTCATGATTTTTCTGCCTTTAAGTCATGTTTTGTGGAAATCATACAATTTAAGAGACATAATTCAATATTTTTAATGGTTGATGTCGTTAAATGTTAATAATTATTCAACCAACTTAAATTATGTCAACAAATTATGAATTTAAACTGAAATGAGATATCGTACAATTCTTAGCCAACCAGCTATCAATATCGGTAAGAACCTGTTGAGGAATTTCCCAAGGAAAAAGATGAGCCGTATCAGGATAACAAATATAATGAGAATTGCTGATTTTTTTGGCAGTTTCTTGACTAGATATTGCCGTAATATGACGATCTTCTGAACCCGCTAAAACTAAACAAGGAATCTCAATTTGAGGTAAATCGTCAAGACGATTATAACCAGATTTTAGGGCATTAGATAAAGCTTTATTAGCTTGTTTAGAAGTTTTTAAATAAGCTTTAACGCCATACTTAGCTAAATATTGATAAGCTAAAGAAGTCTGTTGACCTATCAAATAACGAAATAGTGATCGCTTACCAAAAGTTTCAATATTCCATTGCCAACCTGGGTTAAAATAATTTAAAACACCAGCAATTCCTGCATAAATTAATGCTTGAGACGTTACCCTAGGATGATTACTCCAAGGACGAGCAGCAGAAGCAATTAAAATTAATCCTGTAAACCTTTTCGGGTAACGTAAAACTAATTCTAAGGCTAAAATTCCTCCCAAAGACCATCCTAATAACAAACATTTCTCAATTTTTTGATTATCTAATAAATTGATTAAATCTGTGAGATGATCTAACATTTCAAACTGATTTTGATAACGACTTTTTCCATAACCCCTTAAATCAGGAGATATGGTTAAAAACCGTTGAGAAAGATGGTCTGTAAACACCGATAAACTATGACCAGAACCAGGATGGCCATGTAAACAAAGAATTGGATAACCTTGTCCTTGAATGGTAACGTGAAGATCCATAATTTAACTATTAAAAGGTTTAATCCAACGACGATGAAAGGCAAAATCTAGAGTTAAACGAGCAATCGTAAAACAGACAATACTTTCAATACCTAATAAACTTAATTGTCCCAAACTATCAAGAAAATTAGTAGACATTTCTACCGGAACTAAACCCCGTACTAACCCAAAAGCAAACACGGCACCATCCTTAAGATGACTATTATTATCATTACGAATGATGTAACGATAAGTAACAGCAAATAGAAAGCCACTAATTAAGGCGATCGCCATTTTTAATCCCAGAGAAAGAAGATCAAAAGAATTATTTGCCCAAAAAGCGTAATTCAGTCCCCAGGTGACAAGATAGGAGACAGTAAAGGCGATCGCACCTAGACATCCTGCTTTTACCGATTCAAGGCGTTCTAAATCTGACACAACAATTAACCCAACTATCCACAAGCTCACCAAATAGAAGTATCATAGTTCCTGTAGTTTTGAAACACTCACGTCATTTTTTAGACATAAATCGCTATGGATATTTTAGCTCTTGGTTGGGTTAGCATTTTAGCCTTATTTACTTGGTCTATTGCTATGGTTGTTTGGGGACGGAACGGCTTCTAGACTCGTGGAAACATCAACTATCCTCAACATACTCTTTCTCACTGCCTTCGCCTTGCTCATTTTAGTGAGTGGCGGTATTCTCTATCTAACAACTGTAGAATGGCGCGATCGCCGTCGTCAAGACCGAGATAAAAGAGGCGAACGCTAAACCTTTGACTGAGGGACGAAACTTCGTCCCTCGCTCCTTATTAACATATTTTTTATTTTGATAGTCGGGGCAAAAAACCAGGTAAATCAACCTTAGCTTTGGCCGCTTCTTCCTTCTTACTGCGATCAATACTAAAACTAAAGGGAACTGGACTATGAATGATTAATGATTGAGGGGATGAGACAATACTGCTGGAGGAAGGGGGATGATCAACCACCTGTGAGTCCATTTCTTGAGAGGTAGCATCAGCAGATGAGTTGGCTTCAACAGCTTCTTGATTTTCAACGATTTTAGACGAATCGGCTGTCAGAGAAAATAACTGTTCTAGGGTTTGATCGATAGCATCCGTTGAAGATTTTGGGTTAGACGACTGAGACTGAGATAATTCTTGTTCAACAGGGGTTTCCGGTTGACCAGACCAGGGTTGAATCGGAAGAATTTTAGGAGTCAAGGGAGCAACAGAATCAGTTGGTGTTGGGACAGCTTGGGTCTTGGCTTTTCTGGCACAATTGCTTAAACATTCATCCAAGGCGGCTTTATACTGTAGGGTGTAACGCTGCTGTCGTTGGAGACGGGTCTGTAATTCATTGACCTGCCGTTGAGTCACCATTAGCTGATTAGTCTTATCTTGAGATTCTTCTTTGAGTAAAGCGCATTCCCGTTCGAGTTGGGCAAAGGTTTCTTGAAGGGTTCTAAACTGTTGCTGTAAGGTTTGAATCTGAAATTGTTGACGTTGGGCCTCTTGCTGAGATAATTGAAGTTGTTCGAGTAGGTTGCTATTTTGGGCCTGAGTCGTCTGGAGTTGGCTGGTTTGTTCACTGGTGAGAGACTCAGTCTGACGCGATCGCTGAATCTGCTCTTGAAGTTGTTGCCGAGAAATAGCCAAAGCCTGCTCTAATTTAACAATAGTATCGAGTAATTCCCGATTTTGCCCCCGTAGTTTCCGGGCCAAGTTAAACCAGTCTCGATTAAGGGGAGAATCCTGATCCTTTACGATAGACAAGGGGATCGCTTCCGTTAATGACATAGTTTCCTCTACCACATCGTCCGTCAGGATCTCAGGGTTAATCGCTTCTGGGTTAGCGGGTTCAAAAGTGGGAGCATTTGGTTCAAACTCACTGGAGAAAGGCGGCTCAGGATGATAGTTACCCATAGGAATATAACTTAAATTTAGCTCTAGAGATATAGATGGGATCTCCAGAGATTTAGTTTCTTAACCATGACCGAAAAATCAGGGGTTCAAGCCCCGCCGTTTACGGCGCACAGTCTCAATATTTTATGTTATACTGAGTTTACGCTCACAAGTCTTGCGTCAAATGATAGTCTACGAGTTCAAAGTCAAAGGAAAAAAACATCAATACCAAGCTGGGGAAGAACGACTAAGATTTTATCAACGTCGGGTTTCTCGTAAAAAGAAAGGCTCAATCAACCGAAAAAAAGCCATTAATAAGCTTGGTCGTAAACACCTTAAAATAAGTAGGCAACGTGAAGAACACGCTAAGAGACTAGCCCGTTGCGTAATCCAATCTAACGATTTGGTCGCCTATGAAGATTTGAGGATTAAAAACTTAGTTAAAAACCATTGTTTAGCACCCCCCAACCCCCATTACTAAGGGGGGTTGGGGGGTTGATGCTGGTTGGTATCAATTCAGAAAATGGTTAGAATATTTTGGGGTAAAAATGGGGATGGTAACTGTTGCTGTTAACTCTGCATATACTTCTCAAAATTGCTCTAATTGTGGTGCTGTTGTTAAAAAATCCTTATCTACAAGAACCCATATTTGTGCTTGCGGGTGTCAATTAGATCGTGATGAAAACGCAGCTATTAATATTCTTAATCGAGCCTTGGGTACGACGGGTCACGTCGGAACCTGGATCTTAGATCCGAACGCTTCAGGAGATTTGTCCTCTACTGTTGTTGGTTCGTCCTGGGACAGCAAGACGGGTCATTGATTGAAGAATCCCCGTACCTTTAGGTCGGGGAGTGTCAAAAATCTAGTTTATATAAATTCAAGAAAATCAACAATTTTCAATTAAATTGTGCCTGATTAATCCTGAAGCTTAGAGGATTTTTCGGATGCCGATCCCTTCGCTTGTCTTTCATGCTGGAAAAGCTGGAAATTAATTAGTTAAGGCGATCGCTTTACGCTCTTGATGGGGAATACTATCAATAAGCCAGACTATCTTCTTTGGTTTTGAGGGTATTGAAGATGGTCAGAGTTGATTAAAAGAGAAACTTGATCGCAGTTGTCAGTTGAGTTGCTGTGGGGAGACTAGGCAGTATGGAATAGCTTAAGCAAACTCTACAATTAAGGAATTGGTTACAATCATGATGGATCTAGACAAAGAAAAGCGAGTTACCTTTAAGAGTGTTGCTTGGGTATTAATTTTGATAGGTTTATGTCAAATTAATCCCCTAATGGCTCTAGGTTTTATCTGCTCTTTTTGGGTAATTTTCTATTAAAAAAGTTGCTGATCAATTGTGTTAATTTTCCAGGCTCCTCTATTTCTAATCGGGGAAATCCAATAGGTTGCGCCGCATTTTGGACAAGCTAAAATAGCAGCTAATTCTGCTTGACTGTTAAGGGTAAGTCCATGATTTTCACAATCTGGACAGGTATCTAAGGCTAAAGTTGCCCAGAGGTTTAGATCGACAGTAACACCCATAATCTTCATTGTCTTATTCTCAAAAGTTGTTGATGATCTCTTTAAGAATAACCAGGGATCATGGGTGATGTCAGTCCTATTTTTAAGGGAAATTAAAGTTCCCAGTGGTCTCCTCACATAGAAATAGGTGGAAACAAGCGGAGTTTTAAGCCAAAACTGTTAATCCTTGTAAATAATCCCTTAACTGGCGGTCATGATCATGGCTAAGATTACCCAAAGGTAATTGATCGCGGGAAAAGGCTTCAACTTCTAGCACTTCTAACTTATCTATTGCTGCCATGATTCCCGTCACTTCCGCTTCTACTAAAACAGAAATTGAATGAATTCTCGGATCACGATTAGGGGACGAATAAACCCCAACCAACCGACAAATTTTCACCAATTCTAACCCCGTTTCTTCTTTTAACTCTCGTGGAATAGTCGTCAGCAGATCTTCACCCCAATCAACAATTCCCCCTGGTAGTCCCCATTTTCCCGTATCTTGTCGTCGAATCAAAACAATACGCCCATCCGGTAAGATAGGAATGATAGTTGCCCCTGTAATGGGATGTCGAAAAATAATCCCCATCACAGTCTTAATATATCGCCACAATTGACCCATTTTGACTAATATTTGACTAATAAAATAATTGAAAGGCCAGCGCGGTTAATTATAGCAAGAGTCTGAGGGAAGGGGGAGATTAGGGTCAAGGGCCAACAACCGTTGGCCCCTAGTCTATTAAAATTATCCTTCAAGTTGAGTTTTTGCTCTTTCAATGGCTTGACGAATTTGCTCAAACCCCGTTCCACCATAGCTGTTACGGGCAGCTACCACCTGTTTAGGGGCGATCGCTTCATAAATATCGGCCTCAAATTTAGGATGTAATTCCTGCCACTCTTCCAGGGTTAAATCTTTGAGTAATTTACCTGCCGCTAAGCTACTTTTAACCACCTTTCCCACTAAATTATAAGCCTCACGGAAAGGAACTCCTCTTGCTGCTAAATAATCAGCCACATCCGTCGCATTAGAAAAGTCTTCGGCTACTGCTTGGGCTAATCTTTCATGACGAAACTTAATCCCTTCTCCTAATAAAATGGTCATCGCTTCTAAGCAAGCTTTAACGGTTTTTACCCCATCAAAGATAGCTTCCTTGTCTTCTTGGAGGTCTTTATTATAGGCTAGGGGTAATCCCTTCATTAAGACCAACATCCCCTGTAAATGTCCAAAAACACGCCCCGCTTTGCCCCTTACTAACTCAGGAACATCAGGATTTTTCTTTTGGGGCATAATACTTGATCCAGTGGCACAACTATCAGTTAAACTGATAAACCCGAATTCTTGGGAAGACCAAAGAATCATCTCCTCACTCAAGCGACTGAGATGCACCATAATTAAACTGGCCGCATTGAGAAATTCAATGGCAAAATCCCGATCACTCACCCCATCTAAACTATTGCCATAAACCTCCTGGAAACCCAATAATTCCGCGCTGTAATGGCGATCAATGGGAAAAGTGGTTCCGGCCAAGGCCCCACATCCCAAAGGGGATATATTGGTACGCTGATAAATTTCCCCTAATCGTTCCCAGTCTCTTTGTGCCATCTGAAAATAGGCTAAGAGATAATGAGCGAGGCTAATGGGTTGGGCCCGTTGTAGATGAGTATAACCAGGAATCAGAGTTTCCACATTTTCTTGAGCATGATTCAGTAAAACTTGCTGAAATTCCCGAATGTAGCCACGAATTTGGGTGATTTGATCCCGTAAATAGAGGCGGATATCCGTTCCCACCTGATCGTTACGGGATCGCGCTGTATGGAGTTTTTTCCCCACATCCCCAACAATTTCCGTCAACCGTCGCTCAACGGCAAAATGAACATCTTCTTGGTCAATACCGGGATTAAAGTTACCGGCGCGGTATTCTTGACGAATTTGTTCTAACCCATTGACCAATTGTTGGGCTTCTTGCTCGGAGATAATACCTGTTTTGGCCAGCATTTTGCCATGAGCGATCGAACCCGTCAAATCGTATTCAATCAGTTCGATATCAAAGCTAATGCTTGCGTTAAATTCAACAATAGCGGGGTGCAAGCTACCTTCAAAACGATCGCTCCAAGTCTTTTTTTCTATCACGGTTAACCTTTTTCGCAATTAATAATCTGGTTTACTTAAGTTATTAGGCAGTAAACGACCGAAACATATAGCCAATCACAAATCCAATCCCTAAAGCCCAAACTTGTCCCGATTCAATGAAGTTTCTCCAGGACTTCTGAAATTTGCCGATGATATCTGGATCTTCAATTCTTTGGGCGAACAAGTGACCTAACTCAACCCAAGGGTTACTAAGTAAGGATACATTGTCTGGCCAGGAAACGAGATGAGGCATGGCGAGATGGATACTCGGATCAAACAAGAGCATGAGGACTTTCCTAAAGTAATCGCTTAGGGCGATGATTTTATCTGCATAACCACTAAGGTCATGTCATCACTGTTATTATTGCCTGAACCAATAAATGCCTCGATTTCCTTAAATAAATATTCAAGAATGTTTTGAGGATGCTCATATTTTTGACATCCTTCTTCAAAGACTCGTATCAGATTTTCTTCATCAAAGCGTTGACCTTTTTGATTAACCGCATCGGTAAAGCCATCGGTATAGTAGAGGATGATATCACCGGGGGTTAATTGAACGCGGCCATCTTCATACTCAGAATCGGGATCTAAACCAATTAACATCCCTTCTGTATCCAGTTTAGTGATGGTTTGGCTAGTTCCTTGCCACAAGAAAGGGGGATTATGAGCGGCATTACTATAGGAGAGAATCCGCGTTTGGGGATTATATTCTGAATAAAAGAGAGTGACAAAGCGGTGAGAATTGTCTAAATCAGCATACATCACCCGATTGAGATGTTGCAGAATCTGGGCGGGAGAGTGACGGTTTAAGACTTCGGCCCTCAACATTCCCCTCGTCATGGTCATAATTAAGCCCGCAGGAACCCCTTTTCCCATGACATCACCGATCACAATGCTCCAAGGCACACAGGTAGTAGGATCGCCCTTCTTAATTTCTTGATCTTGACGTAGCTGATCGTAATTAGTGGCAATAAAATCATAATAGTCACCCCCGACTCGGTTGGCGGTTTGACAACGGGCGGCTAATTCTACCCCTTGAATGATCGGGCATTGACGAGGCAACAAACGCAATTGAATTTCTGAAGCAATTTCCAGTTCTCGATCTTGTCTTTCTTTGGAACGAAGTTCTACGGTTAATTCATTATTGGCGATCGCAACAGCGGTTTGATCGGCTACTAACTGAAGCAATTTCCGTCTAGTTTGTGTCCAGATATATTCTGGATCGGTACTAAAGACGTAAATTCTTCCCCGTTCAATATTTTTCACCAGGATCGGCGTACTATACAGCCGAATTCTTGTTCCCAGTGCTTGACGAATTTGTTCATCTAAGGAAAGGGGTAAAGCGGGGGGAACAAGCTGATGATTCGTTTGATCAATAATTTGGGTAATGGCCTGTCTAATGGCTTGGGCGGTTTGATGATCTTGGCAATGTAATTGTTCTAAGGAAACTTGACCTTGGGTTTTATATAACACCAAGGCACTGCCATCAGCATCTGTCACCCTGGCTGCCATTAAGGGAGTCAGTTCTAAAAATTGATTAAGGTTGTTAAAGCTTCGTAGGGCAAATCCTAGAGAACTTAACAAATTTTGAATTTTATTTTGCTCTCGATATAAGCTGGCAACCAGTTCTTTTAGGGCAAAAACGGGGGTTGACTCTGCTTTGGGGCTACGAGTCATTGTGTCTGTTTTGGGAGTAGGCTGGCGGGGAATAGGCACGGCAGTCATGATATCAGGCGGTGAGGACATGGGTTGATAACCGACAGTAGTTTCTCTATCCTAGACCCTGAGCTTTTGGAGAAGATCGATCACCTAGCTAAAATTTTCAGTATCCCTTTTCGGTTGATACTGGGGTTGATTATTCCCATTTTTCCAGTTAGCAAAATCCCTTACTCAAATCAGGGCTGGTTAATGATAGCGTTAATTTGTCATGATGCCAAGAGATATCAGGAAAAATTTTAGCTTCTTTTTTGGCAAGCTCCATTAAAAAATCGGGATACAATAATTTGCTCCCGATTTTTTGCCTTTGGCTCTCCCGTACTTAAGCTGATCAGAAAACTTTAGGAAGATGTGTGAGTTTTCGCTGATTCGAGCATTTCTTCCATCAGAAAGGAATCATCTAAATGCCCATTTTGAATGGTATTATCATCAAATAAATCATCCCAGTCTGCACTTTCTCCTGGTTTTATGGACTCATTTGCCTTCAAATTAACGGGTTCATCTGCTTGTAAGAAGTTGAGAAATTCCTCATCCGGTTGATCACCACCCTCACCTAAAAGCTCAGCAAAGGGATCGTTAGGATCGACAGGGTTCTTTTCATCGTCTGAGCCAAAAATATCAGCAAAGGGATCTTTTTCGTTGGCCGCGGCAGAAACTTCTAAACTGCCTGTTGTTTCTTCTTCGGTTGGCATCATCTCCAAGAAGTCTAAGTCAGGTTTGCTTTCTTCCTCTTGAAATAAACCATTGATGGCTTGATGATTGTCCTCGATAGGATTATCTAACTCAAGTTTTTCTATTTCTTCGTCTTGAAGTGCTGATAATAACTCAATATCAGGATTTGATTCGGATTCGTTTACTATTGTTCCTTCGGCGATAGTTAATTCTTCTAAGAAGTTATCAGTTTCGGTTTTGGTTTCCGTCATACTAATTTCTTCTAAGAAGTTATCAGTTTCGCTTTCAGTTTCCGTTACTGTCATACTAATTTCTTCTAAGAAGTTATCAGTTTCAGTTTCGGTTTCCGTCATACTAATTTCTTCTAAGAAGTTATCAGTTTCGGTTTCCGTTACTGTCATACTAATTTCTTCTAAGAAGTTATCAGTTTCGGTTTCCGTTACTGTCATACTAATTTCTTCTAAGAAGTTATCAGTTTCGGTTTCGGTTTCCGTTACTGTCATACTAATTTCTTCTAAGAAGTTATCAGTTTCGATTTCGGTTTCCGTCATACTAATTTCTTCTAAAAAGTTATCAGTCTCTGATCTATTTTCAAATTCTGCTAACTCCTCGGTTTCATTTGAGAAGAAATGTTCTGATTTTTCCCTGTCTAAGCTGGTTTCTTCAGAGGTAGCTAATTCCTCTAAATTAGCTAATCCCCCTACTCCCATCATGCTTTCTTCTACACCCATGGTTTCTGCAGGAGATTCATTAGAGATCACTGTTGGTTTTTCCAAGCTTTGAATCTCTTCTTCATGAGCTTGTTGTAGTTCGAGAATTTGGGTTTGATAAGTAGATTCAATTTCTCTCAGTTGAGTTTGATGTGCGTGATCTATCTCTTCTAGCTGGGTTAGATGAGCTTGGGCTAAATCGGCGATCGCCTGTTGATGAGCTTGCTGTAATTCCTGAATTTGCGTCTGATACGCTTGTTCTATTTCTTGAATCCTGGCTTGGGTGTCTTCTAAATTTTGAGAATTCCCTTGAGCTTGCTGTAATTCTCGAATTTGGCCTTGATAAGCTTGCTCAATTTGTTGGATACGGGTTTGATAAGATTGTTCCGTTTCTTGAATGCGGGTTTGATAAATTTGTTCTGTTTCTCTGACTTGGGCTTCTAGTTGTTCGATTTCTTGAATACGAGACGCTAATAACTCTAATTGTCCGATTGTACCTTGTGCCTGGGCCAGTTCTTCGGCTTTGGCTTGATACATTTGCTCCATTTGCCGGAGCTTACTTTGATGTAGTTGTTCAATTTCTTGCAGTTGTGAGGGAGCTTGCTGTCCTTCTTGCAATTGCGTCTCAGCTTCTGCTAGAGCTTTTTCTGTCCGTTCTAACTTACTTTCTGCACTGTGTAGCTTCCTTTGAGCAGCAGAGGCACTTAAAAAATAAGTGGCGATCGCACCAATAATTAAACCTATAACGATTCCAATACCAATACTCATAAATATTGTCTCCAAAAGTTTTGGGTTCGGTTATTTTCAATATTCCCAGAATCGCTGTCTTTATTAACACGCGATCGCCAGTTGGGTCATTTTCTTTCAACAAATCCTGACATTACTCTCAGCAATATCTCTATGATCCCTAAATTGGGCCACAGTTTAACGGATTTGTTAGAAATCTTTTCACTGTTGTTAAGAAATATTAGTAAAATTACGGGGACTTGATAGAATCAACCTATTCTCAGGGGACTTGCTCTAGGGTGCGTCCCTCGGTTTAGACTTTTTCAGTCTCTTTGTTTTTGCCTGGTTGCGCTATGAAAGTTAAAGGTTTAACGATGAAATCTTTTCGGGGGTTTAAAGAGAAATTCAATTGTTAATTGAGGGGTTTAATAAACTTGATTTAGAAGGAAAATATTCAGAGTTTTGTTTTGTTATTATATATATTCTGCAAGAATATCTTATCCCTTAACAAATTCATCATAAGCAGCATAAACCCCTTTTACGTTATACCAATTTAGAAAAATTCTGGCAATTTCTAGGGCTAATTGGGGCTTTCCTTGATCGATTAACCATTGTAAAATAGGAGCAAGGGTACGCTCATTTAATGTGCCACCTAATGATAAAACTCCCCACAAAATACGATGTAATAATGTCATCTGAATCATCAGACGCACTTCAAAGGTAGGATGTTTTTGATAAAATAACACCCCCATTCTTCCTCGCTGAATCTCTCTATCAATTAAGTTAGGAATTTGTGCTAAATTAAAAGGAGGATGCCAATGATAGCCTACTGCTTCGGGACATTTAATTAACTTTAGTCCGAGTTGTTTTAATCTTACCCCTAATTCTAAATCTTCCCATCCATACAGTTGAAACCCTGTATCAAATAAACCAACTTTCTCTAACCATTTGCGAGCGATCGCTACATTCCCCGTCGCAAAGTAAGCAGCAGAAAAATCAGTAATTTTGTAGGATTCCGAAGTGGGATTTTCAAAATTACAAGTATTAATTACCCAGCCATAAGTAAAAAGGCGATCATGACCTAATTCCTCCTCACCACTAGCCAAAGCATCAGCATGGGATTGCAAAAACTTTTCAGTTACAACAAGATCGCTGTCTATGAAAATTATTATATCACCTTTTGCCTTTTCTACGCCTAAATTTCTAGCGGCTGCGGGGCCAAGATGATTTTGAGCAAAAGGACAAACATGAGGAAACTCATCGTGATGTTTAGCCAACCATTCTAAAGTCCCATCTGTGGAACCATCATCCACCAAAACCACTTCATAATCACTAATTTTAGCATCAGTTAACTGCTGTTTTTCTAAGGCACGAAGACATTTTTCTAAAATTGGTTTGCGGTTGTAAGTTGGAATGACAATGCTTATAAACACAGCTTTTAAAAATGGTTCTAAATTAGGGGAAGTATTAATCAGTTTAGCGCATTTTTTGTAAAAGTTGACGGATAGTTTCCTCATCTTGTGCGGTGGGTAAAATGGATAAATATAATTCTAAGTCAGAGGTTGCTTTTTCCCATTGTCGAAGTTGATAATATAATAAACCACGATCACGGATTTCTATCGGATGGTTAGGAAAGAGTAGCAGTAACAATTCAATGATTCTCAGCATTTTCGGATATTCCTGACTATTTAAGTATATATATTTTAAATTTGTCAACATTCTTCCTAATATCTGTTGATTACTAACAGGGGTTAAAAAATGGGGTTCTAGTTTAATTGGTTGTTGATAGATATTTTGCATTCTTAATTCACAGTCTTCCTCAAATAGAATCTCCCCTTGATTAAAAACATCCACAAAAATCCCTACATCTTCAAAGTCAGGACGAATGATAAAATGTCCTGGCAGTCCAATTCCTACCATGGGGAAATTTAGCCTTTTAGCAATTTCCAAATAAACCACCGCTAAAGTAATAGGAATTCCGGTGCGTCTCTTAATGACTTCATTCAGATAACTGTTACGGGGGTCATAATAATCTTTGTCATTGCCTTGAAATCCTAACTCTTCAAATAAATATTGATTAATTGTTTTAATCACTTGAAGCGGATATAGAGTTTCTGGTAAACGTTCTTTTATTTTCCCTGTGATGGTATCTAACCCATTAAGATATTCGTCAATATCTAACTGTAGATATTCATATTTCGCGTAAATTAAAGCAGCTTTTGCTAAGTTTATTTGATGATCTGGCAGGTTAGTCGCTTGTAAAAAAGATTGCATATTTAGTAAGATTTTTATCGTCAGTATTTTGTTTTTATTAGTTTATTTTTTTGTCATTATTGTGAAATCATATTTAATTTTTTGAATTGTTCACCTACCAAAATACAATACATAAATGGTGGATAATCTAAAATTTTCATAAATCTTTTCCTTTAAGCTCTCTAAACTCACGAATAATTGTACTGAAAGATTAATGATAATCTTGCCCCGCACCATATTGCCAAGCATCTAACCAACGATGATAATAATATTGTTGAATAGGTGAAAGGTTTTTGCTGATGGGTTGAGCTAATTTTCCTAACGGGTATAACCCACTATATAAAGCTAAATTTAGATAATGTATACTCCAGTTTAATAACGGTTTAATTCCCACTTGGGGAAGAATAGGAAAGACTAACTTAGGGTTTACTAAAGGTAAGGTTTTCATTAAAGCAGGAAACTGGATTACATCTTGTAAAAATGGTTTTAATACATCATCTCCTAGTTTATCCATAACTTGAAATACCCCACTCATTAAGTCATTAATTTGATTGGGAGAAACCTTTTGATTGATTCCCACACTCATGGTCTTTTGAAATAACCAATTTACAGAAATATTCGGTTGATAGGGTTGTAATAATGATAAAGATTGTTTATCTAAACTATCAACCTTTAACGCCTCATCTATCCCAGAAGTTAACCGTTTTAAATGACGAATCATGGACCCAAATCCACCAAAACTAACAGGAGATTGTCCCCCTGCACTATCACCAATGGGTAAAATTCTATCCCAAGGCATTTTTAAAGGACTATCCTGATAAGCAGGGAAAAAACCGAATAAAAATCGCTCAAATTGTAACTGATCTAATTCAATATTCTGGTATTCTGGTAACAGTCTTAAATATTCTTCCATCCAGAATTCTAAGCTAAAACGATCAGGATGAGCATCAACATAAGTAAACAAATAAGTTGTCCTTCCGTCCTTAGCAGGAAAGGCTTCCCAAAAATATTGACATTGATTGAAAATGGGAGTAAAGGAAGCAATTAAATCCCCTGTTTCATTATTTGTATATCCCTTGGCACAGCTACCAACAACTAAACAAACCCCATCAGGTTTCTGTCCTTGTCTTGCTTGTTGAACAATGGGAGAAAAGTGTCCCATCCCATCAATAAGTAGTCGAGTTTTTATGCTGATTTCTCCTGCTTGAACCCTCACCCCATCAGGATGAATACTGGCTGAATTAAAGAGGGTTTTTTCTAATAATGTTCCCCCTGCGTTTAAAAATTTATGTTTGAGGGTTTCCAATAAAAAAACCGGATCAATGCCAATATTTAGCACATCCTTAACCCAGAGTTCATATCCTTGATGAAAACTAATTCTAGCAGGATTATATTCTGTTGTGATCGCCTGTTCTAATTCTGCTGTTGATAACAAATTTAGATCTACAAGCACCTCTAATTCTTGACGAGAAATATTCCATTCCTGCTCTCTTCCCTTTAGGATACCTTTTTCCATTAAAGTAACTCGCCATCCTTGATTTTGTAAAGTAGTAGCGATTAAAATACCGAGAGTTCCTCCGGCCATAATGATATCAGTATCAAACTCCTTTAAAAGTTCAGAATTTTGAATAATTACAGTCGGTATCTCTAGAGAATTATGCCGTAAAGCTTGCCAACGACTATCGACAAATTTTAACCCTTTCTGGGTATTTTCAGGTAAATAGGAGAGAAGAGAATTCATACAAGTAATTTTTATATTTTCTTTAGACATCTTTAGCTAACATAAAGTTTTCTGGTTCAAGTCACTTCAGGGTTTACTTTTGCGTCTTAAACTGGGAAGACTCAACTTAGTATTGTAGATGATCAGCGTGAATTGCCATGCCTTTAACCTTAGCTTCTCGTGCTTGTTCAAATGTAATCGTTAATCAGATTGTTATCCCGATTAAGCCCCTTTGTGGTGACGATAAATTTCTTCCCAGTCCCGAAACTCGATATGCTTGGTATTTGGCCCATTATGGCACTTCTAACCCCTTAGAACTTGATTCAGAACTGGTGATTGCCTCTATCGAACAACTCGCTCTCTGGTGGGTCATGATGAAATCAGAGGTCAACTAGACTTAACTGTATTACCAAGGAGTGATATATTAAACAATATCCTCAACTTTTTAACCCCTTTCTCATCATGTCCGATAAGCTTAAACCAGACTGGGCGGGCGATGATCTCCTTTCGCGCTTTGTCAATTTGATGATTCAAACCAAACCTGTCTATCGCTTGATGAAACACCAAGCCAGGCAAGTTATCATCAATACAGCGGAGAAAAATGGCATTGCTTGGCAAGAAAGCTGTCAAACCTTAGAAAAATCTCCCGCAAAAGCGTTACTCCCACAAATCACCAACCCTAACGTCAATTATCCCGACTATTACCTCGTTCCCTTTCATGCTTATGATGAAGGAAACTTATGTTGGCAGGCCGCATTTGAAGCAGTTCCCGCTACCCAGTCTTTAGGCATTCGCGTCTGGAAAGGGGAAAATTTGCCTTGGTACGTGGCCCAGTCCCGTTTAAGAGGGAGTTTTCATCAAATATTAGACCCTTATAGTCCTCCCATTGTTCGGAACATACTTGATGTGGGTTGTTCTGTGGGCATTTCTACCAAAGAACTCCATCGTTACTATCTAAAAAGACAAGATAATCAGCCTATACAGACCATAGGACTAGATTTATCCCCTTATATGTTAGCAGTTGCCAAAGTAACGGACGAAAAAGCAGAAATTGCTCAATGGATACATGGTTTGGCGGAAAAAACCGAGTTTGCCGATAATTCTTTTGATGTCATCACCCTGCAATTTGTACTCCATGAGTTGCCCCGTCATGCCAGTAAAGCTATCTTTAAAGAAGTAAAGCGTATTTTGCGTCCTGGGGGTGTTTTCGGCATCGTCGATAATAATCCAGGGTCAACGGTAATTCAAAATCTACCACCTGCCCTATTTATGTTGATGAAAAGCACAGAACCCTGGAGTGATGATTACTATACCTTCAATGTAGAACAGTCCCTCATTGAGTTAGGCTTTAACTATCAAACCACTGTCCCCAGCGATCATCGTCATCGCACTATCGTAGCCACTAAACCCTTATAAGTCTTGGTGCCTAAAAAACCTTATACCAATTTCCTAAATGTAAGTTACACATCTTTGTAGGGGTAAACGGCCGTTTACCCCTACACCATACCCATCTGTAGTCGGATTTTGGAGAATTGGTATTAGATAAGTCTCTCCCCTCCGATATGAACTTCCCACTCAACCACTCTGGCTGAATCCGCTAACATCCCATCTCGGACGCGAGGACTGCTATTCACAATAGTTTGGGCCATCTCCGCACTTTCCGCTTGGATGATCCAAAGTCCTGTACCATCATGGGGGAAAAAGGGGCCACAGCAAAGCAAAATCCCTTTTTCCTGCTGTTCACGGAACCAAGTCAGTTGATCCTGGTCATGTTCAGGATGTTTCTGCTTATACTGGTAATATTCGGGAACCGTAGCCACAACAACGGCAAAAAGTTTCTTCATTCTTCTACCTAATCCTACCTGATTTGTCAAGCTCAGTTTAAAACAACTTCACATCAGTATTTATGTACTAACAAAAAAACTGGGATTAAAGGCCAAATTTTTAGAAGGGAAGAAAGGGAGTAGAGGAACAAGTAACGAGATATATAGGGTTTGAGGTAAGTTACGGGATTTTTAGACACACGCCCACCAACTAACATTAGTATAGCAGATTCTGAAAATAACCAAAAGTTTATTTGGGGGGGAATTTGGGCAAATTCAGGAAAAATGGGATCAAAATTAAGTTATGTGAAGGAATACAGATCATTGAAATATTTGATAAATAATTTACTTTTAGATAAATAAAAATGATTAATGGAGTAGGTGATCGCTTAATAGCAGTTTTTAGTGGATTGTATTAATATAATTCATGACAGTTTCTTAGCCAAAAATATAACAAAATATAAATTTTCAATTGCTATCAGACCCTATTTATAAAATAAAGCGAAGACAGTCACAAAAAAGTTATCCTAGTACCTTGATTCTCATTTAACAGACGATATGCGGCTAACCCAACGTTCTCAGTCTAAATGGCAAAATTCTATCACCACCGATAGTTATGGGTCTTACGACACCCGACAGCAAAAAACCAATCGCACCATCGGGCAGAAACGTCAACCCATATTTATCATGTTATTGGTTAGTTTCATCCTCTTGGGAGCTATTGGGGCCCGCCTGGCCTTCTTACAAATCCTACAGGGGCAACAATATCGAGAAAAAGCGGAAAACAACCGTATTCGTATCGTCCCCAAACCCCCCGTCCGAGGTAACATTTTTGACCGCAAAGGGCGCGTTTTAGCTTCAACCCGTCTCACCCATGCCGCTTATCTTTGGCCCATTGTCGTCAACCAACCAGACTGGCCCCAAAACCGCAAATATCTCTCCCAACTCCTCTCCATCCCCGAAGACAGTATTGAAAGTAAAATCAAACAAGCAGGATATAACGCCTCAACCCTAATTAGAATTGCCCGCAGTTTAAACCCGGCCCAAATTACGGCCCTAGAAGAATTTAAAACCGAATTAAACGGCTTAGAAGTCGATATTGAAACCGTCAGAGACTATCCTAACAAACAGATGGGGGCCCATGTTTTAGGCTATACCGGAGAACTCAACGCCGAACAACTGGAAAAACGCCGTGCTGAAGGCTATCGTTTAGGGGATATCGTCGGTAAAATGGGGGTAGAAGCGGCCTATGAACAGCAATTAAGAGGAGAATGGGGCGGTATTCAACTCGAAGTTGATGGGGCCGGAAAAGTCATGAAAGTCTTAGGCCAAAAAGTCGGTCAACCGGGGAAAGATGTCACCCTTACCCTAGACTTAGATGCCCAAAAAGCGGCTGAAGCAGCCCTAGGGGACAAAATTGGGGCCATTGTTGCCATCAACCCCAAAACTGGGGGAGTGTTAGCTATGGTCAGTAACCCCACCTTTGACCCTAATGTTTTCTCTACCCAAATTACCCCAAAAATCTGGCAAAAATTACAAAGCAAAGGCAACCCCTTCGTTAATCGTGCTTTACGAGGCTTTCCTCCTGCTTCTACCTTTAAGGTTGTAACAGCTACTGCTGGCATGGAGTCGGGCAAATATCCCCCCAATACCATCTTAAATACCTTTGCCTATTTGAATGTGGGGGGGACTGCCTTTGGAGAATGGAACCGGGCCGGGTTTGGCCCTATGGGTTATGTGCGGGCTATGGCCTGGAGTAGTAATACCTTTCATGGGCAAATTGGCCGGGGAGTGGGTGGCCCAACCTTAATTAAATATGCCCGTCTCTATGGGTTTGGCAAAACAACAGGCATTGAGTTAGATGAGGAGTCACCAGGTTTAATTGCCGATGATGCTTGGAAACGCAAAAATTACAATTGGGAATGGACGGACGGTGATACCGTTAATATGTCCATTGGGCAAGGGTTTACTCAGGCAAGCCCCCTACAAGTGGCGGTGATGTTTGCTGTTCCTGCTAATGGGGGCTATCGGGTGAAACCCCATTTCTTTGAAGACCCCAAAGACGTAGAAAAGTGGCGCACGTCGATGAATCTTAAGCCTACCACTCTACAAACCCTACGACAAGGACTCAGGGCGGTGGTAGCTGAGGGAACGGGAAAAGCCCTTAATTCCCCTGACTTACCCCCTGTAGCTGGCAAAAGTGGCACGGCTGAAGCCCCTCCAGGAGAGACTCACACTTGGTTTGGTGGGTATGCCCCCTTTGATAACCCGGAAATTGTCGTCGTGGCTTTTGGAGAACATACTGGTGGTGGTGGGGGTTCCGTTGCCGGCCCCATGGTTCGTCAAGTGATGGAAGCCTATTTTAAACATAATAAAAAGTAAAGAAAGGTAAGTTTCCCGTTTTTTCTTGCTAAAATTTGCTTACGGAAAGGCTCATTATAGTGTTAGTGTTGAGGAGGAAATGTGATGAAGAATTCCCTATTATTGTTTTCGTTGGTAACAGTTACCGCTGGAGTGGGAGAGTTGGCTTTTTCCCCTCAGATGGCCCAAGGGGCAGAACTTTGTAATTATCGTAATGAAATTGTTCGGGTTTCTGGGGCTTATGTGAATAAGAATGAGGTTTGGGTGACACAAGGATGGTGGTTTGTTCAACCAGGGGAATGTATGACCTATCCTGATAATTGGTACACTTATGTAGAAGTTGATCGGGATCAAACCGTTGAACGCCCCCATTTGTTATCGGAAGGGGTTGAAGCTATTAAATTATGTGTTCTTCAAGATAGATATACTTTCTATAACGGGGAGACAGAAATGGTTTGCGATAAGCATGATTATGGGTTTAGTGATAATTCAATGCAAACTTTTTACTTAATTGGTGCTAAGCGAGAATTAATTGGCTATAAGCAATAGTTAATCATTCCCACCATCCCACCCACAGCCTAATTAGGAGTGTAACCTTTTTCCGTCTTGTTCCCAACCTCCCATAGTAAAAAGCCCGCGAGTAATTATGCGGGCTTGGTTTGGTTTGTTTTTTTATATATGTTCCCTAATAACATTAACAGATTAAGTGTTAAAATGTAAGTTAGGAATTTATGATGACAAGCGAATATGATTAATCAATCTCCTCAGAAAGAAACAGTAATTTTTGACAAAATTATCCAAGAGATCAATTTAATTCCTACAGAACAACAGGAAAATTTATTGCGTCTGATTCAAACGTTTCGACAAGCAATTGCTAATAATAGCAGTGATATTAAGTTAAATTCACTAGAGAAAAAAAAAGGCGATCAAATCCAAGAGAATAAAGCAATTCTTGAGTTATTAAATAAATGGGAAAATAAAGGAAGTGAACAAGAACAAACCGAAACTTTAGCCTATTTACAAGAGGTTTTATCTTGAACTAATGGCAGAAAGAATAATTTTATTAGATACGGGAATTGTCGGAATTATTAGTAACCCTAAAGCTTCTTCTTCTGAGGCTAAAAATTGTCAGCAATGGTTTAAAAGATTGCTCAATAAAGGAGAGCATTTTATTTTACCAGAAATTGTTGATTATGAAATTAGAAGGGAGTTATTAAGAGCTAATAAATCTCAAGGTTTAAAGAGATTAGATGAATTAAAGCAAATTATTACATATTTACCATTAAATACGGAAGTTATCTTATTAGCTGCTCAATTTTGGGCTAATGCAAGAAATCAGGGTAAACCAACTGCGGATAATCACTCTTTAGATGGTGATGTTATCCTCGCTGCACAAGCAAGATATGAAGCTTTAAAGGGTTATTCGGTGGTCATTGTAACGACGAATACAAAGCATTTATCTCTATTTGTTGATGCTAGACTATGGCAAGAAATTTGATTTTTATGTTAAACAATAAAATTTATAGTGATGCTTGTTATGGGGAAGTGGCTTGTCATAAGATTGAATGGCAGTTGAAGACGACTCAGTTTTGTTTACAGCATGAGTTAACCTTGTTGTCGGAATGTCCGAATTGTGGCGCAAGGTTTAAGTTTCCCGCTCTTTGGGTTGATGGTTGGTGTTAAATGTTACTTGTTTCAAGGTTTTTTTATAGACATTGTACAATTAGTTAGTAATCTCTCTAGATTACTAACTAATTGTAGTTGAGAAACGTTGGTAGATCATCGAGATGTTGGTTTACTTTACGAACGGGCAATTAAAGAATTACCTAATAATTTGGGAGGGAAAGATTGGAGTGATTTACAAAGACATTATACTCCAGTAGCAATAGCAGAAAAAATGCTAGAGTTGTTACCTCTTGAAAGAATACGACCAGAAGAACGAGTAATTTTTGATCCCGCAGCAGGTTCAGGTAGTCTTTTATTAGCAGCAACTTCTCGACTTGCCAGAATGAGTGATATTCCTGAAGAAATTAAAGCAAGAACACAATATTTAGCGAATCATATCGCTGGTAATGATCTAGATAAATATGCAGATTTAGTCACAAAATTACGTTATCTTTTAGCTCAAGAATCTTTAGAAAAAAATATATCATTTCCTTTTCCTAATCATTACACTCATCAAGATTATGAACAGTTAAATAAATAAAATCTTGGTATTAAACCTCGTATTATTATTGCTAATCCACCTTTCGCAGAAGATGGCAATACTCAACGGGCTGCAACTTTTATCAGAAAAGCGTTAAGTTGGTTAGAAAATGGTTCTCAATTTGCTTTTATCTTACCGCAATCTTTTTTAACAAATACGACTCATGGTTTATCGGAAGCTCGCAAATTATTAACCGATAGTTGTCAAATTCACGAAGTCTGGCAGTTACCAGAAGGTGCAGTAGGAATTGATGCTGCTCAAGATGTTTGTATTGTTTCTGGGACTATCAATAATAATTCAGTACGTTTTCCTACTATTGCAAGAGCAGTATTATCTAGAGCAAAAATTGAGAATACTAAAGATAGTGGCTTTTTAGGAAATACTTGGGTAGCCAAATTGAATTATGATGATGAAAGTTGGTCATCAGTAACAACACCAATTATTAAAATTTCAGTTCCGACTGTTCCTTTAGGCAACCTATTTTATGTTTTTAATGGAGTTACTCCGAATACAACACATAAACCAATAAGTCAGTGTCCTCCAAATACTATATGTAAACGTAAATAGAAATTTCTAGAACTGGAACACCCACAGGACTAGAAGAATGGAAACAGGAAAGAACAAAATCAACTTATATTGTTCGTGGCCAAGTTTTAAAAATTTCTGAAGATAACAGTCAGATTTTTGTTTATCTAAATGGTCTTTTAGATGATGAAGAAAAACAATGGTTGCCTATCTTGCCAGAAATGCCTGGTTGGGCGTTAGATGGCACTGTTTTTAAAGCGGAATTAAGTGAAGATGTAGAAACCTTTGCAGAACTCAAAAAACGTCCTTGGGCAATCAGAAGTTAAGTATTCCCTTGCAAATGTCAAAAACTAACATTAAACGCTGTTGACTTGTATCTTTAGCAAAATTGGGTTCAACTTCCCTTAACTGCTGTAACACCCCAGAAGCCAACTAAAAAGTTAACCCCACCAACAGCAAATAGACCATTACAGCCAACTGTACACCAAAAAAATCAAGGCGGCACCCAGATTTGAACTGGGGGTGAAGGTTTTGCAGACCTCTGCCTTACCACTTGGCTATGCCGCCATTTACACAGCTTTCCAATTATAGCAAAGATTTGTCTAAGAAGAAAGCCCGAAAATTACAACAAATCTCAAATTTATCTTAAGAAGGTTTAAGGGGATCTTGCCTGTCAAACCAAGCTGTGCAGTTAGAACAACTGCCATAATCATCATCTTCACTGGACAAAAAGTAAAGATAGACTAAAACTGGAGATGAGGCGTGCCGATAATAAACTGATTTTGTTCTGTTCCCCACGCCCTGAATATAGCATGAAGAAGACGCATAAAGCCCTAACAACCCTAGCTGTTGTTTTGATGGGACTTGGTACAGTTACCTTGGCCCAACAGGCAAGCATGGCCGCCGATCCCTTTAAAGACTTTTATGATCGCAATTGTGTTCCCGAAGCCCAAAAAGCCGGACTAAGCAAGTCGGAAGCACAACAGGGATGCACTTGTACCGTCAACTCACTCAAGAAAAAATACTCAACCCAGGCGTTTTCTGCCCTCTTAACTAAGCATCGGAGTGGGGATGCTGCCGCTACTCGAACCTTAAGAGCCTACGGAGAAACCTGTTTTGACAAAATTTTAGATAACCTTCTCTTTGAAAATTAAGAGAAGACAAAATCGGATGAGTGATCCCTTGCTATCCCTCATCCTCAATAGCAAGCTGAAAGACTTTTTTAATAGCTGTTCTGAGACACCCTTGCTATAAACGATATATATACGGGTAAATCTACAAATCTTTATGAAACAATCTTGGCGAGAACACCTTAATATTTCTCGTTTAGCCATAAAATACTCACGAGTAACGATCTTTGTGGCGATCGCAGTGGCGGTGGCGGGACTATTGGCCTTTAGTTCCCTCAAATATGCCCTTTTCCCCGAAATTACTTTCCCTGTGGTTATTGTCCAGGCCAGTTCGCCCTTTGACACTACCTTAGCAACGGAACAACAAGTTACCAAACCCTTAGAAAATTCCCTGCGATCGCTGCCTAATGCGGAATTATTCTCCTCAACCTATCCGGGCCAAAGCATCATTACTGTTGCCTTTGACGCAGGTTTAAACGTTGATCAATCTACCCAGGTGGTGCAAAAGTCCTTAAAACAAACGACTTTACCCCCTGAGATTAAGGTTGAAGTGACTCCCTTTAACATCAACGAATCTGTGGCTGTTACTTATGCCATTCTTAGCCAAACCCAACCCTTTGAGATTTTAGCTGAAATTGCCGAAGAAAAAATTATTCCCCCCTTAAAAGCATTACCAGGGGTAAGACGGGTTGACTTATTAGGGGATGGGTTATTTCGAGATAGCAGTCAGGGGAATATGCCCAACACTAACCCCCCTACTTTGGCCCGGTTTAACCAAGCAGATGTTTTAGCCATACAAATCGTCAAACAGGCTGATGCTAATACTTTGGATATTGTGGCGGAGGCAGAAAAGGCGATCGCCAATTTACGGCAAAGTTTGCCGGATGTTCAGTTAATTCTGGCGGAAACTCAAGCGAATTATATTGAAGAAGCGAGTCACGCCACCATAGAAGCCTTACTTGGGGCCATTGTTCTCGCTGTTTTAGTGATTTTTCCCTTTTTAGGCAATGTTCAAGCCACTTTGATCACCGCCCTCGCCATTCCCATGTCATTGTTAGGGACATTTATTGTGATGGCGATCGCCGGATTTAATCTAGAAACTATTACTCTGTTGGGGTTAGCCTTAGTTATTGGCATTATTGTTGATGATGCGATTGTAGATGTAGAAAATATTAGCCGTCATATTGATGAGGGAATGACACCCCGTGAAGCAGCGATTAAAGGAACCGATGAAGTTGGCCTAACGGTGATGGCTTCAACCTTTACCTTGGCTGCTGTTTTTATTCCTATTGCCTTTATTGGAGGCAATTTAGGACACTTTTTTAAACCCTTTGGGGTTACGGTAGCTGCTGCGGTACTGATTTCTTTATTAGTGGCCCGGACTTTATCTCCTGTTTTAGCAATTTATTGGATAAAAGGCAGTAAAAGAAAGGCCGATCAACCGAAAAAAACCTTCTTTTTAGCCCGTCCCTATCGTCGTCTTTTAGATTGGTCTTTAAGTCATCGTAAGCTAGTTATTGGTATTGCTTTGGTGAGTTTTATTGTGGGGGTAGGGTTAATTCCTTTTATTCCTAAAGGCTTTGTTCCTAAACTGGATCGGGGGGAATTTAATATTATTTATACCTTACCTACTCCGAAAGTACCAAATCGTTTACGAACTGCCAATGAAGCCCCAGAAACTGAAGATTCAAGCACTTCTTTATTTAGTGATTTGACTCAATCTCCTGAACGTTTTTTGTTGCGAAAAACTCGACGAGTTGGGGAAAAATTAGAAACTATTGCTTTAGAAGATCCTAATGTGGAATCTGCTTACCTGGTGGCAGGATATCATGGAAATCCCCTTAAGGGTAGGATTTATATTCAATTGAAAGGAGAGCGCACATTAACTACCAGTAAAATACAGGATGAGTTGCGAGAAAAGCTACCTAAATTAAAGGGAGGTAGTATTAGTGTTGAGGATATTTTATTCATTGAAACGGGGGATGATAGTCCCTTAAAAGTTGCTTTATTGAGTGACAATTTAGAGAGTTTAGAAAAAACAGCAAATCTCTTAAAAACTCGTCTGGAAACTTTGCCAGGATTAGTTGATATTAAGACTTCTGGAGATGGAAATTATTCCATTGTTGAACATTTTCAACGGCAAAGAGTGATCTATGTCACAGCCAATTTATCGGAAGAAACTGGGTTAGGAGATATTACAAATAAAGTGATAGCAATCACTGAAGATATTTTACCTAAAGATGTTACTTTTGATATTCAAGGGGCATCAGCACAAGTTCGCAATATTTTTAAGGAATTTGGTATAGCTTTATCTTTGGCAATTCTTTGTATGATGGTGATTTTATATGTCACCTTTGGCCGTTTCTTAGAATCTTTTGTGGTATTATTATCATTACCCTTATGTCTTGTGGGGGCAATGTTTGCCTTATTAATTACTCAAAGTGATTTTGGCATGATCTCGTTAATTGGCTTGATTTTTCTGTTAGGTTTATTGGATAAAAATGCCATTCTTTTAATGGATTATACCAATCAATTACGGGAAAAAGGAATGAGTCGCCGTCAAGCAATTTTAGAAACGGGAGAGGTACGTTTGCGTCCCATTATTATGACGACTGCTTCAACCATTTTAGGGATGTTACCCATTGCCATTGGATTAGGGGCCGGGGCAGAATTAAGACAACCTATGGCCGTTGCTATTATTGGGGGGTTAATAACCTCATCTCTCTTAAGTTTAATTGTGGTGCCTGTCCTTTATACTTTACTTGAGGATGGTTGGGAAAAATTATGTTTTCACAGAATGAAACGGGTGGACAATTAATCATTATAGTAGGGATAATTCATGAATTATCCCTACAAGAAACACAATTTTAAAACTAATAATTATGACAAAATGTGCCATTGCTTTAGGTAGTAATTTAGGAGATTCGTTAAGCATATTAGAACAAACAATTACCCTTTTATCCCAAGATTTTGCCCTCACCTTACTCTCTCATTCTCATTGGTATAAAACCGCCCCAATTGGGCCACCACAGCCCGACTATTTGAATGCTTGTGCTATCCTGGAAACTGAGTTAAACCCAGAAAAATTGTTGCAAAACCTACTCAAGATAGAGAAAAAATTCGGGCGTATTCGTCGAGAAAAATGGGGGCCGAGAACTCTTGATTTAGATATATTATTGTATGGTGATTTACGGTTGACTACTCCCACCCTACAAATTCCCCATCCTCAGATGTTAGTCCGAGCATTTGTATTAGTTCCTCTGGTTGAAATTGCCCCAACTTGGATACATCCTATCACAAAAAAAAGGCTCAAAGAACACCTGAAAGATGTAAACTGTGAAGGAGTTAATTTTTATCAACCTAACCCCTAAATTAGATTTATGTCTTTTGAAAAAGAATCTCCAAACTATTTACAACAACGTCTCTTTTATCGAGGTAGAAAATTTAATTTTGATGTCCACACTTTGCGTTTACCGAATGGGGTTGAGGGAGACTGGGAATGTATTCGTCATCCTGGGGGGGCCTTAGCAGTTCCCATTACAGAAGATGGTAAACTGGTATTAGTTAAACAATATCGTTTTGCCATTGAAGGACGAATTTTGGAGTTTCCGGCGGGAACCCTGGAACCGAATGAAGATGCGTCTCTTACCATTCAACGGGAGATAGAAGAAGAAACAGGATATCGAGCAAAAACCTGGAATTATTTAGGCAAATTTCCCCTAGCACCTGGCTATTCTGATGAATATATTTATAGTTTTTTAGCGCAAGATTTAGAAAAATTAGAACATCCTCCACAACAGGATGAAGATGAAGATATAGAAGTTATTTTAATGAGTTTTGAGGAGTTTGAACAAGCCATTTTAGCCGGAGAATTAATTGATGCTAAATCCATTGCCAGTTTTTTCATGGCCAAATTATTTTTAAAGTAAAAAAAATCCCCCCAGACTACCTAGAGAGATTATTTTGAAAGTGAACTCAAATTGCCTCTATTCCAAGAATTAGAAGTAAATTGTCCCGCCCCATCTTTCATCTAATTTGGGTGCGATGAGCATATAAGCAGAAACATCATAAACATCATCTTCTGTGAGGTTTCTCAACTCAGGAAAGATATCAGGACGACTAACATTGGGGTGTAATTCAGTGTAGTCATCTTCCCCATCATAACTGGTGGGGTATTTCATGTAATCAATCAAGGCTAATAAATTGTTACGGGGAGGCTCAGCTTTACCTAAATCTGACAATCCCAAACTAACATTATTATTAGTTTTTGTTTTCCCTTGTAAGTGACATTTGGTGCAACTGGCATTAAAAATTTTTTCACCATTAAACACCTGTTGGGAACTAAGGGTAACACTTTTACCTGCTTCGTTTAACGTAATTGTCCGAGTTTTCTCAGTCAACTCTAAAGCGTTGGCATTATTGATGGGAAATTGTAAGAAGAAAAAGATAGCAGCGATCGCCATCAGAATGAATCGTTTCACCATTGTTCTCCTGAAAATCATTGATTTTGTCTTGGTACTCACGCGGTTCACCCGTGGGAGACTGTTGCTTGCTCAGGTTTGTCTAGGTTATCCCTCCTTCGTCTCTATTAGTAAGGGAGGTTGGGAGATAACCCCATGAAAATTCCCCTAACTCAAGCATTGATTTAACGTCCACTGACTGCCAGAAAGCAGACTGTGGCGTTTTTTCTTGTATTAATCATTGACGCGCATTACGGCAATATCAACGATACCATACTTCATGACCCTTAAATGGGGTGTTATCGCAGTGTCAACTCCCTTTGCAACAGGGAACAGGAAACGAGAAAGAAATTAGTTGACAGACAATTAGGTTATCAATAGTCAATCACAATTTGTTGTAATGGTGTTTAGGTACGGAGTAACAAGAATGAGTCCAAATAACAAAACCATGCTGAAACTTTATCATTTACCCATTTCTTTTAATTCTCGCCGTGTCTGGATTGCTTTGCTGGAAAAAGGGCTTGATTTTGAGTCAGTCCCCATGAAACTCAACGGCGATCAATTAACACCAGAATTTTTAGCCTTAAACCCCTTCCATCACATCCCTGTCTTAGTAGACGAAGATTTTAGCCTTTTTGAATCCTTGGCAATTTTAGACTACCTCGAAGCCAAATATCCCACCCCTTCCCTGGTTCCCAATGATCCCCAAGGATTAGGGACAGTAAAAATGATTAACTTAATCACCTTAAACGAGTTATTACCTGCCACAACCCCTTTACTTCGTCAAAGTATGGGATTTACGACCCTAGATGAATCATCCCAAACCAAAGCGCAGGAAAAAGTTGCTACGGTTTTGAGCTTTTTTGAGAAATCTATAGGCGATCAGCCCTACATAGTAGGAAAGACCCTCACATTAGGGGATATTGTGGCCGGTACGATGGTGGGTTTTCTGCCTATGATCGGCGTTTCTCTGACTCCATACCCAAAATTAAGCACTTGGATAGAACATCTCAGTCAACGGGAAAGCTGGCAACAAACGGAACCCCAACCCGAACAAATTGCCGAATTTAGAGAAACCATGCAAAAATTAATAGCCCAGCGTTCTTCCTAAAAAAGCCAAAAGATCAAGGCTTTTCCTGGTTAGTGGTTTCCTGTTAAAGACTTCTACCAAAAGTCAGATCAACAAAATGAGCAAAGTCCTTATATATTGTTAACGGATTTCTGCAATAATTTAAGGTGGACTCATAAGCTCGTGCTAAAAAGAACATCATCTAGACTGTCGCTTTTGGCCCTGTCCTTGTCCAAAACGCGGTTGTCATCATATTCTTTTAAAGCCGTACAAAATTATTGCTCTTGATTGATTTCTCAATCTGCAAACTAACCTAGATCCATCCATAAATCGTTATGACACAAGTATCTGGTTCATCAGATGTCCCTGATATGGGCCGTCGTCAATTCATGAACTTACTCACCTTTGGGACAATTACAGGGGTCGCCGCCGGTGCCTTGTATCCCGTGGTGAAGTATTTTATCCCCCCTTCTAGTGGTGCGGCTGGTGGTGGTGTTACTGCTAAAGATGCCCTCGGTAACGATGTCATTGCCACTAAGTTTTTAGCCAGCCATAGTGTGGGCGATCGCGTTTTGGCCCAAGGGTTAAAAGGTGATCCCACCTACCTAGTGGTTGAAGGGGACAACACCATTGCTAACTACGGTATCAGCGCAGTTTGTACTCACTTAGGCTGTGTGGTTCCCTGGAATGCCAGTGAAGATAAATTTATCTGTCCCTGTCACGGTTCCCAATACAATGCCCAAGGTAAAGTGGTTCGTGGCCCTGCGCCCTTGTCCTTAGAGTTGGCCCATGCTGATGTAACTGAGGATGATAAAGTTGTGTTCACTAAGTGGACAGAAACCGACTTCCGCACCGACGAAAATCCCTGGTGGGCTTAATTTCCCTCGTCCATCCTACTGTTTAAGATTTACATAATTTGACTGAGCAATGAGAACATCCGATTTTTCGGCAATTTGGTCTAAGAGTAAGCAAGGTTTCTTGCGATCGCTGCTGTTGGCGTTTGCTACTGTTGCCCTTTTCCTGGGCAATGCTTTGGCCTTCCCTCAAACCGCAGCAGCTTATCCTTTCTGGGCCCAAGAAACAGCCCCAGCAACCCCCAGAGAAGCAACAGGACGTATTGTTTGTGCTAACTGCCATCTGGCACAAAAGGCCGCTGAAGTAGAAATTCCTCAGTCTGTTTTGCCTGATACGGTATTTGAAGCAATTGTCAAAATTCCCTACGATCTCGACGCGCAACAAGTGTTAGGGGATGGATCAAAAGGCGGCCTCAATGTAGGGGCTGTTCTGATGTTACCTGACGGGTTTAAAATTGCGCCTCCTGATCGCATTCCTGAAGAGATGAAGGAAGAAGTAGAGGGGCTTTATTTCCAACCTTACCGCGAAGATCAAGAGAATGTGGTGATTGTTGGCCCTTTACCTGGAGATCAATATCAGGAAATTGTTTTCCCTGTGCTTTCTCCTGACCCTGCGACCAACAAAAATGTTAAGTTTGGTAAGTATTCGGTTCATTTAGGGGCAAACCGTGGCCGCGGTCAAATTTATCCCACCGGATTACTGAGTAATAACAACGCCTTCAAAGCGTCTCAAGGGGGAACTATTACCCAAATTAGCGAAGAAGAAGGCGGTGGTTATGGTGTTACCATTACGACGGCTGATGATCAAGAAGTGGTAGAAACCATTCCTGCTGGCCCAGAGTTAATTGTCTCTGAAGGGGAAACCGTTGAAGCGGGACAATTTTTAACCAGTAACCCTAATATGGGCGGTTTTGGTCAAAAAGATACGGAAGTGGTCCTACAAAGTCCTACCCGTATAAAAGGGTTAATGCTCTTCTTAGGTGGGATTATGTTAGCGCAAATCCTCTTAGTAATTAAGAAGAAACAAATCGAGCGTGTTCAAGCGGCTGAAATGGAATTTTAAGCTGTTTTAACGCAATTTTTCTTTGTTAACAGATAGGCCTAGGCCTATCTGTTCCTTTTTTGCTTAAATTAATGATAATGATGATTATTGACCCCAACAGAAGATTAACGGAGGCAACCGCCATGAAAAAATTACCCAGTCTTGTCCTTTCTTTCTTATTAGGGGTTAATCTGATAACGGGGTGTAGCTCTCCTGATAACCCTACCAGTCAAACACCTCCAAAGGAAACCACAGCTACTGTCCCCAATGAGGAGATATTAAACATTACTGTTAGTGTGGTTCCTCAAGAATATTTTGTTAAGAAAATTGGGGGCGATCACGTTAAAATTAATGTGATGGTTGAACCAGGGACTGAACCGGATAATTATGAACCAAAACCCCAACAATTACAAGCATTAAGTAAGGCAAAAGCTTATATTGGTATTGGTATTCCTTTTGAGAGAATTTTGTTGGATAAAGTTACTCAAACTAATCCTAAACTGTTAATTGTTGATTCGACAAAAGGGATTGAAAAATTAAGCATGATCCCCCACGATCACCATGATAATCATGGCCATGAAAAATCAGAAGACGAGCCAGAAATGACCCTTGATCCTCATGTTTGGTTATCACCTCGGTTAGTCAAAATTCAAGCACAACATATTTATGAAACCTTAGTTAAACTCGATCCCAAAAATCAAACAGAATATGAAACTAATCTTAATCATTTTCTGCAAGAAATTGACCAATTAGATGCTAAGATAAAAGAAAACTTAGTCAACGTAAAACAACGAAAATTTATTGTTTTTCATCCCGCTTGGGGTTACTTTGCCCAAGAATATAATTTAACCCAAGTTCCCATTGAAGTTGGGGGACAAGAACCCAGTGCAGCCGAATTAGGAAAATTAATTAAGGAAGCCAAGAAAGAAAACATTAAAATTGTCTTTGCTCAACCAGAATTAAGTAGTCAATCAGCCAAAGTAATTGCCAAAGAAATTGGAGGAGAAGTCTTATTAATTAGTCCCGTAGCTCCTGATTGGTCTAATAATTTACTGGAAGTTTCTAAAACCTTTGCAAAAGCTCTTAATTAGGGTTTGCTAAATGAAAACTGAAGCCATCACACTCAATCATATTTGGGCAAAATATAACAAAACCCCAATTTTAGAAGATATTAACCTCACCATATATGAAGGGGACTTTGTAGGATTAATTGGCCCCAATGGTGGAGGAAAAACGACCCTATTTAAAGTCTTATTAGGACTGATTAAACCCTATCAAGGAACTGTTAACATTTTCGGTCATAATATTGCCAAAGGGAGAGGTTGTATCGGTTATGTTCCTCAATTATTAGAATTGGATCGAGAATTTCCGGTGCGGGTTGCGGATGTGGTGCGGATGGGAAGACTAGGAAAACGCCGTTTATTGCAACGTTACACCCCCAAAGACGAAGATGTGGTCAATCGTACCTTAGATCAGGTAGGAATGCTCAAATTACGCGATCGCCCCATTGGAGAGCTTTCCGGGGGCCAGCGTCAACGGGTTTATATTGCTCGTGCCTTAGCATCAGAACCCCGTATATTATTATTAGATGAACCGACGGCCAGTGTTGACCCCCAAAGACAAACCAGTATTTATGAGTTATTAAAAGAACTCAATGAATGGATTACCATTTTGATGATTTCTCATGATATTGGGGCAATTTCTGCCTATGTTAAAACCGTAGGATGTCTTAACCATCGTCTCTTTTTTCATGGTGATCCTCCCCTCAGTACAGAAGCAATTGAAAAAACCTATCAATGTCCTGTAGATCTCATTGCTCATGGTGTTCCTCATCGGGTACTTTCTCAACATACTTGTCCCTTACATCAGGATGAATAGTTTATAGTTTATAGTTAATTAATGCTGGAAAAAATCTTTGAATTACTACAATTTGATTTTATGAGAAATGCCCTTTTGGCCGGGGTATTAGTCAGTATTGCTTGCGGTATTATTGGCACTTTTGTAGTTGTTAATCGCATTGTTTTTATTAGTGGTGGTATTGCCCACGCTGCTTATGGGGGGATTGGTTTAGGTTATTTTTTTCAGATTAATCCGATTATTGGGGCGATTATTTTTGCTTTAATTTCTGCTGTGGGTATGGGTTTAGTTGTCCGTAAAACTCAACAAAGAGCAGATAGTATTATTGGGGTTATGTGGGCAGTTGGGATGGCCATTGGGATTATTTTAATTGATTTAACTCCTGGTTATAAAGCTGATTTAATGAGTTATTTATTTGGCAGTATTTTAACGGTTTCTCCTGAAAATTTAAAGATTATTTTTGTTTTAGATATCATTATTATAGTCATTGTGGTTTTATTTTATAAGGAATTATTAGCCATCTCTTTTGATCCAGTTTTTGCCTTGACTCGTAATGTTCCTGTGGATAGTTTATATTTGTTACTGGTAGGAGCTATCGCCTTAACAGTGGTGATGGTGATGCAGGTTGTTGGATTAATTTTAGTGATTGCTTTATTAACTATCCCTGCTGCGATCGCCGGACAATTTCTTAGGGATATCAAACAAATTATGTTGTTAGCAAGTGTTTTAGGAATGGTTTTCACTACTCTAGGATTAGGAATATCTTACTATGCAAATGTTACTTCTGGGGCGACAATTATTTTAATTTCTGGGGTTGCTTATTTGGTTACTTTAGGGTTTAAATCTTGATTAAAATTCAACGCTTGAGACTTTTCATCTTCAGTCATTTTTCGCCATTGACGGGCATTTTTTGCTTGAATTTCTGCCGAGTTAGGGGATGAAGTTTGGGCTAATATTCTGGGTGAAACAATAGCAATTTGTACGAAAATTAACCCTAAACTTAAGAATTTTAGTGAAGATAATTTCATCGCCTAATTACCGATTTTTTTGATAATCTTCGAGTAAATCAATTAAATTTACTTGACATTGCATCGGTAACAAGTCCAAAAGAGAAACCTCGATTCTTCCTGCTCCCAATGATACCTTAATTTGACGGAGAATACTAATAATAGCATCTTCGTTTAGTTCTTCATTTTCTATCAAGGGATAGACTTTTTCTGCAACAGTAGTATGTAAATGAGCATCTGATAAATAAAGATGCCATTTTGCCACATCTATGTAGATATTTTCGCCAATTTCAGCAGCGAGTTTTTCAATTGCTTGGGTTGTATTAGAATTAGCCATGGGACTTTTCTGAGTAGTTAGCGATCGCGGCAATATAGATTAAATGCCCTAATAATATGGTAGCCCAAATTCCTGAAAACCAGGTAATCCAAAGCCAGTCTGCTTGTTTAATATTATGGACAAACCACACACCAGAATTACAAGCGAGAAAGATGGCGACATGGACGGCAAAATTTATACGATCATCAAAACGACGGAATTCAGGATCAGCGCGATCAGGTTTACGGGGCCAACGAGGAGGCATAGGGATAATTTAAACAAGTTTCATCTACTATTTTATCAGATAAATTACACTTTTATGACTCCAATATTGTCGGTGCAGGAAAAAATTCAGGGTTGACAGCTTGTTCTAAAGTATAAGGACAAATTTCGGGAAAAATGTTTTCCCCTAAACGAGTTTCTCTAATTGCTAAAGCTAACCCTAATTCATAGGCAGTCAAAAAAACATCATCTAGATAGGATTTTAAACTGGGACTATCTTGCAATAATAGCCTAATTTGAATTCGTTGTTCTCGAATTGTACTTAACCAACTACTACTACGTTTGTTTGATTGAAATTGCCATTTTAATAAATGTCCTAATAAGATAGCTAATCGATTTCTTAATTCTTTGCGTTCTTTTCTTCCCAAAGCTTCAATTTCCTCAATTAAATTGAGACTATCTAATTTGTGCCATTCTTGTGTTTTTATTAAGTTAACTTGTGTTTGCGTCCAAGCATAAAAATCAGTGTCATAGAGAGAGGATAGATGGGTTATCATTTCTTTAGATAGGTATGATGTTTAACCAATGATTTCAAACTCTATTATAACGGCTGATCAACTATTATAGTCTCCAGATTTTCCCCCTGTTTTACTAATTAAACGGATATTTTCAATTTGCATCGATTTTTCTAATGCTTTTGCCATATCATAAAGTGTCAAAGCAGCAACAGAAACAGCAGTTAATGCTTCCATTTCTACCCCTGTTTCTGCTTTCGTGATAACCGTTGCTTCTATTTGATACCCTGGTAAATTTTGATCGGGTGTTAACTTTACTTCTATTTTATGCAGGGGTAAAGGATGACATAAAGGAATCAAATTTGCTGTTTGTTTTGCCGCCATAATTCCTGCTAATTTGGCAGTACCTAAGACATCTCCTTTAGGGTTATTTCCTGCTTCTATTGCGTCAAAAGTTGCTTTTTTCATTCGTACTTGTCCCCCTGCAACTGCTTGACGACGGGTAACATTTTTGGTAGAGACATCAACCATTTGGGCCTCTCCTTGTTCATTAAGATGGGATAATTTAGATTGAGGTATATTAGACATTTTCAGTAAGAGAAACTGTTTCTATTATTAACTTATATTGCCCTAGAACAGAGGTTATAAGCGCACACCTTTTCCATTATCTATATAATACCATGTCAAGTCAAGAAAAAGCAAGGATTTTTGACATATAAATTTATACACAATTTAGGGAAATTGCTCTAAGATTGAAGTAAATTTTTTGATTCTATCTATTCTGTCATGTCTCTATGTATCAACCCTAACTGCACTCAACCCGATAATCCAGATAATCATCATTTATATTGTCAAACTTGTGGCTCAGAATTACTATTAGAAGGGTTATATCGTGTCTCTGAGAAATTAGGAGAAGGAGGGTTTGGCATAACATATATAATTAGTAATAGTTACCAAAATATTAATAAAGTTCTTAAGGTTTTAACCTTAAATATTCCTGATGCTTTGAGACTGTTTCAAAATGGTATTATGTCCCTACAGAATTGGAATAGAGATTAGATACATCACAATATTATCCTTTTTCCCAATAATTTTAGGGGCGAACGGCCGTTCGCCCCTACTTTGAAATCTTATATAAATGAAATTCATGTCTCCAGTAAACCCTCTCTCCCCACACCTCCCCAAAATAAGTAACAATAGGTAAATAACAAACTTTACATTTTGTATCATGGCCAGAGATTTACGGGGATTTATCAAACAACTCGAACAAAGGGGACAACTACGACGCATCAGTAGTTTAGTCGATCCTGACTTAGAAATTGCCGAAATATCCAACCGAATGTTACAAGCAGGAGGCCCGGCCTTACTCTTTGAAAATGTCAAAGGGGCCAAGTTTCCCGTCGCTATCAATTTAATGGGAACCGTTGAACGAATATGTTGGGCCATGAACATGGAACAACCCCAAGAATTAGAAACTTTGGGGGAAAAATTAGCCATGTTGCAACAACCCAAACCCCCGAAAAAGATCTCTCAGGCCATTGATTTTGGTAAAGTTCTTTTTGATGTAGTCAAAGCGAAACCAGGAAAAAGTTTTCTTCCTCCCTGTCAACAAATAGTCATAGAAGGGGATGAAATTGATCTTAATACTTTACCTCTAATTCGTCCTTATCCTGGAGATGCGGGCAAAATTATCACTTTAGGACTGGTAATTACAAGAGACTGTGAAACCGGAACCCCTAATGTGGGAGTTTATCGCTTACAGTTGCAATCTAATAATACTATGACGGTGCATTGGTTATCCGTGAGAGGAGGGGCCAGACATTTACGAAAAGCAGCAGAAAAGGGCAAAAAATTAGAAATTGCGATCGCCCTCGGTGTTGATCCTTTGATTATTATGGCAGCAGCTACCCCTATTCCGGTAGATTTATCAGAATGGTTATTTGCGGGTTTATATGGGGGGTCTGGAGTACAATTAACCAAGTGTAAAACCCTTGATTTAGAAGTACCAGCAGATGCAGAATTTATCTTGGAAGGAACTATTACCCCTGGTGAAGTATTACCAGATGGCCCCTTTGGGGATCACATGGGTTATTATGGCGGTTTAGAAGATTCTCCTTTGGTACGTTTTCATTGTATTACTCATCGCAAAGATCCCCTTTATTTAACTACTTTTAGTGGTCGTCCTCCCAAAGAAGAAGCGATGATGGCCATTGCTTTAAACCGCATTTATACTCCCATTTTAAGACAACAAGTCTCTGAAATTACGGACTTTTTCTTACCAATGGAAGCATTAAGTTATAAAGCAGCGATTATTTCCATTGATAAAGCTTATCCAGGACAAGCAAGACGGGCCGCTTTAGCTTTTTGGAGTGCCTTACCTCAGTTTACTTATACCAAATTTGTGATCGTAGTTGACAAGGATATTAATATTCGTGATCCCCGTCAAGTTGTTTGGGCTATAAGTTCTAAAGTTGACCCTTCAAGAGATGTTTTTATCTTACCAGAAACGCCTTTTGATACCCTAGATTTTGCTAGTGAAAAAGTTGGGTTAGGGGGAAGAATGGGCATTGATGCAACTACAAAAATGTATCCTGAAACTAATCATGAATGGGGAGAACCCTTAGAGTCTGATCCTGATGTTGCAGCGATGGTTGATCGTCGTTGGGTAGAATATGGTTTAGGGGATATTATCTTAACTGAAGTGAATGCCAATTTGTTTGGTTATGATATTATTCAGTAAGGTAAAAGGTCAGGACTTACGCAACGCCTCTAAATATTGAGTGTTTTGGTAGGGTTAATTCATGAATTGACCCTAAAGAATGTTTTTTCAATCTTAGATCTGATAAATTTTCTGGCTATAATTAGGCTATAATTTAAAACGTTGTTGACATTTATCTCTTAAAAATATGCCTGATATCGTTGATATTGCCGTTAATAATGATAACTTTAAAACCTTAGTGGCTGCTGTGAGTGCCGCTAACTTAGTAGATACCCTAAAAAGTCCTGGGCCTTTTACGGTTTTTGCCCCAACAGATGCAGCTTTTGCTAAACTACCTCCAGGCACTATTACCACTTTATTACAAAATATTCCTCAACTGTCTAGAATCCTCTGTTATCATGTGGTTTCCGGTAAATTAATGAAGGCTGATTTAGCAAAAGTTGAGACGGTCACTTCTGTTGAAGGTTCTCCTATTTCTATTGATTGTTCGGATGGCTTTGAAGTGAAAAATGCAACCGTTATCATGGAAAATATTGAAGCAGATAACGGGGTTATTCATGTGATTGATAATGTCATTTTGATGGGGTAAAAATAGAGTTTAACCAGGTTAAAACCAATATAAATCATGTAGGGGCATAATACCATTATGCCCTTTTCAATTCAGTAGCGATCACCGGAATATATCCAAGCCGAGTAATATAATATATAATATATAATATAAAGAGTTAAGATGCAATTTAGTCTTAGTCAACACGCACAGGGGGAACTACAAAAGCGAAGAATTCCTATTCATATTTTAGAACTCATTTTAGAGTATCCTGAACAAATTTTAGAAGAAGATGGATTAAAAGTCTATCAAGGTACATTTAAAGCAAACAATGACAAAACCTATTTACTAAGGGCTTATATCAATGATTTGGTCCAACATAACATAATTGTGACTGTTTACGTTACTAGCAAAATCAAAAAATACTGGAGATTAGACAATGGAAGCTAAATATGATAGTGAGGTTGATGTATTAAGAATTAGTTGGAGTGATGCAGAAATTGAAGAAAGTGATTCTGTGAGTCCAGGCATTATTTTAGACTATGATTCTGCCAGAAATGTCATTGGAATTGAAGTTTTAAATGCTTCTAAAAAAATTCAACATTTTAATTTAAAATCAACAGATAAGATAGTTTCTAAATTGAGGTAAAGTCCAATGTATAAAAGTCAAAAAAATAGATTTAATGGCATATTTTAGGCAAAAACTATTATACTTATATATACTGAAGTTATAAACTAATTGCCAGATAATTCAAAAAATGAAACTACAAATTATTGTCCATGAAGCAGAAGAAGGGGGATATTGGGCAGAAGTTCCTGCTTTACCTGGTTGTGCGACACAAGGGGATAATTTTGAGGAATTACTGCAAAATCTTTATGAAGCAGTCGCAGGATATCTAGCAGAATTGTTAGATCAGTTAGAAGATTAAGAAAATAACCTAATTAATCAATTTTTCTGCCTTTTGACTTGTTACACTCTGCATGAGTAACTTGCATATTATTAGTATCTAAAGCTAAATAAGAATAAGGAACAAGTGGTTTAATATGGTCAATATGAGAACCTTTTAAATTAGTAATAGTCTCTTTGCAAATTGGACATAATTTATTTTGTTGACGATATTTTTGCTTTTTCCATTCTTGCCCTTCTTGAGAATTACGCCAACGGTTAAACTCAGTTCTGGGAGCATATTTTTCTTGAAGATCATCAAGTTTATCTTGTGATTTATCTAACCATTTATCTAGTTTTAGATTAGTTCTCAATAGTTTTTCTGTCAATTCTTCTAAGGGAATTTCTGGATTATTATTCATGGTGTATATTTACCTTTTATCGTGGCTATATTTGCATTAAGTTCTGAAAAATAGCGATCAACATCAGCTATTTTATCAAATAATTGTTTACTCACTTGGCTTAGTTGCGGGTCGTTTCCTCGAATAAATGGCACAGTCACAACATTTCCTAAGCGTTCTAATAAAACTTTTAAAATAGATTCAAGTTTTCGGCGAGTTTGTGACTGAATTTTAGGACGTTCTAAGTATTGTTTTATTGAAGTAATAACATCAGACAAATCATAAATATAAGTCCTTTTTTCTATATCTATCGGTGTCAATTTTTTAGTAATTAGTCTACTTTGATATTGACTAGCACCATAGCCTTTTAACTGTATTCGTGTGGTATATTGTTCTTTTTTCATGATTTTAGAAGCGTCATGAAGCTTCTTTATGATGTTGTTCATAGGTTTCTAACATAGCTTCAATCCAAGGATCTTGTAATCCGAATTGTTGGGAAATATTGTAAAGACGAGCAATAACAGGAATAAAAACACTTCGCATTTCCTGAATTTTTTGCTGACTTTCTTCAATTTGTTGTTGATATTCAGTTTCTATTTGTTTGATCTCACTTTTCTTTCTAGTAACTTGGGCTCTTTGTGCAGCTTGAAGTCGCTGCCGATTTAATAATTCTTGTCCTGAAAATTGAGCTAATGCTATTAAAATATCTTGTTCATTAGCTTCCGTTAAATTCAAACCATTAAATGCTCTTTCAGCATCAGCACCTGTCCAGTTAAATTGTTTAGCAAATTCAATTGCTTGTGTTTTGGTCATCATTTTGACTGATTAAGAGTCGGTTATATGTAGAATCAATTATACCTAATTAGGCTACTAATATTATAATTCTTTGATTTTTTATCAGGCTGTGATTTTAATCACTTTTTTAGACGATATCATTTTATGAAATTTTAAAAAGGTGGGCATTGCCCACCCTACAGTTAACGGTATTCTTGGTTTTGAACATCCCTTAAACGGGCTTCGGGACGTTTAAATCTATCAATTTGTGATTCAAAAAATTGACGGTTTTTCTGCAAATGTTTGGGGTTAGGATCATCTAAAGGATATAACAAAGCAGTTCTCAATGCTTGAATAACAGCAGAAGTTACATTATACATTGATCGCTGAAAAGTAATCCCTAATTGGATCAAGACATCATCTTCCCCACGACAATGTTTTTGATAGTATTCTATCAAGTAATCTGGCAAAAAATGATACATATCATCCATTAACAATGTGGGAGGTATTCCGGCAGTTCCGACGGGGAAAACATCAGCGTATAAAATGCCATAATGAAAGTCTTTTTGCTGTTCAGGAACTTGTTTTGCTTGAGCATTATAAGACTTAGTTCCTCGGAAGGGAGCAGTGCGATAAAATACCGCTTCAACGTAGGGTAACGCTGCCTCATATAACCAAGTAAACCCCTTAGATTTAGGAATAATTTCGTAACATTTCCCCTCAATATAAACATGATGATAAATAGGACGACCCGCAATAGCAAAAATACCATTAACTAGAAAATTCATGGCATCAGGAACCCCTTTAAAACCTCCCTCATCATAAATATCTGACATCTCAAAAAACACAGGGGCCATCACTTCCCAAAATAGTCCTAAATTAGAATAATAGGAAAGTTGACGAACCTGTTCCAAGAACATATCAGGGAATAATTTATACAGTCCTAACATAGCAGGATTCTTTTTAAAATAGGCTTTAATTGCTCTATCTGCGTTTGTTTTGTATTCCTCACTATCAAGATAAGCATCAAATTTACCCCATCCCATATCTCGACCATGCCATAACATGGCCCGCATACAAGCTTCCGCAAATTCCATGTTAATGCGGTCATGATTAAGATGATGAAAAAGTTTTGGTAGTTTACCAGTTTTGCCCTTTTCCATAAACTCTAATAATTCAGGATGGGCTGTTGCTACTCCTCGCCAAATTCTCAAATCTGCGTCATCTCCAGCATAATGATTATGGAGATCTAAATACTCTTGAGGTAAGAAATATTTAAAGAAGGGAAGGGGGTCTAAAAATACCCGTTCAGCAATATATAAAAGATCCCGCCAATAGAAGTCCATTGGCACTGCATAGGCTTTATATATGCCGATAATTTGCATTAAGTTCTCTGGGGTATCAGGTAACATTGAACCACCAGCTTCTAAGCGGTGAATTACCTCAGCAAATTCATGGGTAGATGGGGGAAGTTTGGTAAAGTTTAAAGTGCTTGTCATTGTCAATTATCCTGTAGGGTGGGCATTGCCCACCAAATATATAACAAAAGTTGTAGGGGCTTAATAATATTAAGCCCGTTAAGCTCGTAATAATTAAGGTTTAACTGCAATTTGCGACTGTTCAATCGTCGATAAATGAGCAACCATTGTATTAGTTGTCGGTTCGATCCAACGGACTAAATAATTAGGTTGAACTCCTAAAAAGATGATAGTTGCAGTTAGAATTAAAGCGGGAATATTCTCTGAGGCCAAGACTTTGGGATAATAGGCCCGTTGGTTGTCCAGTTTGCCAAAACAGGTACGATTTAAAAGAATGACGAAGTAAACCGCCGTTAAACCTGATGCAATGATGCAAAGTAAGGTGGGAATAGGAAAAGCCGTAAAACTGCCTTGAAATACCATGTATTCTGCAATAAATCCCACTAAACCAGGAATACCTGCGCTGCCCATCCCTGCTAAAATTAACAAGGCACTGGTAAGAGGTAAGCCGCGAATAGGGTTCATTAACCCATTGAGAATATCCAGGTCACGGGTTCCTGCTTTGCGTTCCACAATGCCCACTAAATAGAACAGAAGGGCTAAAATTAAGCCATGACTAATCATTTGGGTTACGGCCCCTAAAATGCTTAATTCTGTCCCTGCTGCGGCTGCTACGAGAATATAACCCATGTGTCCGATCGAACTATAGGCAACCATGCGTTTGATGTCTTTTTGGGCGATCGCACTTAAGGCCCCATAGAGGACGCTAATAGTGCCAATAATGGCTAAACCAGGGGCTATTAATGACCAAGCTTCAGGAAATAGTTGTAAACCGAAACGAATTAAACCATAAGTTCCTAATTTGGCTAAAATTCCTCCCAATAATATAGTTACGGCGGGAGATGCTTCTGTGTAGGCATCAGGCAACCAAGTATGTAAAGGAACTAAGGGAATTTTGATACCAAACCCGACTAAAAGTAAGGTCAACAAAATTAAGCGAGTATTGAGAGAAAGCTGTTCTAAGTGGATAGAAAGATAATCAAAATTTGCTGAACCACTGAGAAAACTCATGCCGAGAAATGCGGCTAAAACTAATAATCCTGAAAGGGCAGTATAAATCAGAAATTTAGTAGAAGCATAACCCCTTTTTTCGCCTCCCCAAATAGCAATCATGAGGTAAAAGGGAATTAATTCTACTTCATAAAATAGCACAAATAAAAGTAAATTTTGTGCCATTAATGCCCCAGCAATTCCCCCATTACATAACAAAATTAAGGAATAATAAAGGCGGGGTCGCTCTACTTTTTCGCCAATGCTAAAAATAGCAAATCCCGTGAGAAAGCTATTGAGAATGAGTAAGGGTAAAGATAAACCATCAACCCCTACACTGTAACTTAAACCGATAGCATTTGCCCAAGGTAGGTATTCTTCAAACTGAAAACCAGGGTTATTCAGATTAAATTGTTGTAGGAGATAAAGACTCCAACCAAAGGACAAAGCCGTAAAAAATAGGGTGATTTGGCGTGATTTTGAGCCATCTAATGAAAGGGGCAAAAATCCAACTATTGCCGCCCCAACAATTGGTAAAATTAGTAAAGCACTCAGCATTTTATTATTCCTATAAAACCCTTTTAAACTGAAAGTACAACCCTAACCAACTAAACTGATTTCTCCTGTATCTAAATCATAATAAGCCCCAACAACTTTGAGTTTATTTTGAGCTACTAAGTCAGAGATAATGGGAGATCTTTTTAAGACTTCTATTTGATGTAAAACATTGGCTTCTACCGCTTTTCTGACAGCCATTTCATCATCTTGTTTACCCATAAATTCAGTAATTGCGGGTTCAATTTGAGCTAAAATAGTACCAATTGAACCAGGGACTTCACCCCCTTTCATTGTAGCAATAACGGCTCCACAACTTTCATGACCAATCACTAATAAAATCTTTGCTCCCAACACTAGCGTTCCAAATTCTAAGCTACCAACTTCTTCTTTTATGGCAATATTTCCCGCATCTCGGCAAACAAAAATATCTCCCAAACCTTGATCAAAAATGATTTCTACTGGGACTCTTGAATCAGCACAACTTAAAACAGCAGCAAAGGGTTTTTGTCCTTTTGCTAATTCTTGAAGACGCACTAAATTTTGATTTGGATTTTTGCTTTTCATGGTGGCAAAACGTTTATTACCATCCATTAATTTTGCCAAAGCTTGGTCAGGGGTCATATCATTTTGAGCAACCACAGGAGAAGGGGTTAAGGTTTCTACTCCCATAGCGGCTGCTAATAATCCTGTTCCGATGAAACCCCCACCATATTTGAGGATATTACGACGAGAAATATCGAATTTGGAAGAATCAGACTTCATAATAAACTCCTAACAATGGGTTAAATGAAAAGGCAAATAATGGTTAGTGAGCAAGCCTTTAGGATAATAAGGGAAAGCAAAGAATTGATACCAAGATCGCCAAGCCAAGAAGCATGGTAAAAATATAAAATTGTCCTTGTCCTGTGACATTATATTTTAAGCCTTGTCCCCCAAACAGCGTCGCAATTCCCACTATATTAACAACCCCATCAACAATAAATTTATCAAACCAATTAACCGCATTGGAAACAATAGCAACTAAGGCGACAATTGTTACTCGATAAAGTTGAGGGGTGTATAAATCATAGGCAAAGAGATCTTGTAACCATTTAGGGTTAATTTGGACAGGTTTCGGAATGCGATCGCTTAAATAGATAAAGGCGGCTGCACCACTACCAATTAACGTCGATAATACCAGACTTCCTGCCGTTGATAGGTTAACACTTTCTAAAGTAGGTAATAATTGCCATTTAAACAGTAAAATAGGCAAATGTAGGGCAAATCCCATCACAACCATCATCGGTACAACCAAAGCCCATAACCCTTCAGGAGAACGTACCGTCATGGGTTTCGGCTGACCCCCAAAAATGAGGCTAAACTCACGGGCCACACTAAAGGCCGTTAAACCATTTACCACCAATAACACCCCAAATAATAGGGGAGAAAATGACCCTAACCCTTCCGCTAGTTGTTGCAAGGGCCAAAACCCCCCCAAAGGAGGAAAAGCGACTAAAGCGGCCCCACCCACTAAGTAACAAATAGCAGAAATGGGACGACGGGACCATAAACCGCCATATTGGGTTAAATCTTGGGTAATATTATTAAGAACAATTCCCCCAATACTCATCACCAATAGTCCCATGGCGATCGCATAGGTTAACAATAATAGTAAAGCTGTTTCGGTTTGTCCCGTTCCTACCGCAATGAACTCTAAGCCCATATAGGCACTCACAGTGTAGGAGAGGGAACGTTTGACATCAATTTGAGCGATCGCAATCAAAGCCGCCCCGACTGCCGTTACAGCCCCAACAGACACCATTACCGTCAATGCTAGGGGAGATAGGGTCAAAACGGGTTGTAATTTAACCAATACCCAGGCCCCCGTAGAGACAACTAAGCCATTCCGTAGAATAGTAGCGGGCATGGGGCCTTCCATGGCCTCATCTAACCATAAATGTAAGGGAAATTGAGCGCATTTGCCCAAAGGCCCAGCAATTAAAGCTAAACAGAGTAAGGTTGCAACCGTAGGGTTAAGATCAGCCGTTTCTGCCCAAATGGCTAATTGATCATAATTCCAGGTTCCTGCTAAGGGTAATAAGGCCACCACGGCCATTAATAAAATTAAGTCCCCAACCCGTTTCGTTAAAAACGCATCTCGGGCCCCCGTCACCACCAAAGACTGGTTAAACCAAAACCCAATTAATAGATAGGTTCCCAAGGTGAGAACTTCCAGCACCACATAACTGAAAAAGAGGGAGTTACAAAGGACAAGGGAACACATTCCCCCCTCAAATAAAGCCATTAACGCATAAAAACGCGCCCATCCCCAGTCCATTTCTAAGTAACCAATGGCGTAAATTTGGGCCATTAAATTTAACCCAGTAATAACCACCAAGGCCCCAACGGTTACTGTCGAAATTTCGAGATCAAGGGTAAGATCTAACGTGGTGGTATGTAACCAAGTTGCAGAGAGATATTGAGGCGGTTTTTGCCAGATATTCCCCAAAGTAAACAAACTATGGAATAAAGCCACCAGAGTCATGATAATGCTGATATAACCAGATGGCCTGGGGCCTGTTTGACGAATAATACCAGGGGACCAGGGAAGGATTAATAATGCCCCCATTAAGGCATACAAAGGAACTAACCAGACAGTCTGGCTTAAGGAATCTAACATGAAATTTCCTCAAAAAATGCGCTTAGAAATCAATAAGTAGTAATTAACGAAAGATAGCTTGACTTTACCTGTTTAAAGATGACCTAGATCCTTTTTTTGTTAGATTTTATTATGCACCAATCATAGTATTTAGTCAATACCTACAAACTTATCATTGAGTTATATCAATAATAAGTTTCGCTGCTATAACTATTCTGTCGGTAGAATAGTTTTTTTGTTCTTCTATTGAGGTCAAGCTTGAAACTTGTCCCCTAATTTTTCTAGTAGGGGTAATTCATGAATTACCCCTACAAAAAACATAGTTCAATTGTGTAAGTCCTGTTTCCAACAGTTTTGCATACAAATGTATTATGTCCTTAGGGGCAGGATCTTAAATTACCAAGAAATTTTGATATTTTTCCTACCTTTCTGGGAAGTTTTGAGTTAACTTAATAAGTTAGTAAACATTGTGATGGCAGATTATGGGCATTGAGTGGAGCGAATACCGTCAAAGACGAGAAAAATTGATGGAAAAAATGGGCAAAGGAACGGCAATTTTTCGCAGTGCGCCAACTTCAGTTATGCACAATGATGTTGAATATGTTTTTCGTCAGGATAGTGATTTTTTCTATTTAACGGGATTTAATGAACCAGAAGCGGTTGCTGTTTTGGCCCCTCATCATGAAGAACACCGTTTTATCTTATTTATACAACCCAAAGATCCTGAAAAAGAGACATGGACAGGGTATCGGTGTGGGGTAGAAGGGGCCAAAGAAAAGTATAGTGCAGATGAAGCTTATCCCATCGCAGAATTAGATGAAAAATTACCTCAATATCTCAAGAAAGCAGATCGAATTTATTATCATTTAGGTAGAGATAAGCATTTTAACGATGTCATTTTATCCCATTGGCAAAGCTTAATGGCAACCTATCCTAAGCGGGGAACTGGCCCAGTTGCTATTGAAGATACTAACCATATTCTTCACCCCATGCGACAGGTAAAAAGTGCCTCTGAATTAGGGATGTTACGTCAAGCGATGGACATTTCTGCTTCTGCTCATAACCGGGCCAGAGAATTTGTAAAAGCGGGTCATTATGAGTATCAAATTCAAGCAGAAATTGAACATACTTTTCGACTTCATGGGGGAATGGGGCCGGCTTATCCTTCTATTGTGGCATCGGGTTCTAATGCTTGTATTCTTCATTATATTGAGAATAACCGTCAGATTCAAGAAAATGATTTATTGTTAATTGATGCGGGTTGTTCCTATGGTTATTATAATGGGGATATTACCCGAACTTTTCCCGTCAATGGTAAGTTTACGGGGGAACAAAAAGCCATTTATGAGTTGGTACTAGAAGCTCAATTAAAAGCCATTGAATCGGTGAAACCTGGAAACCCATATAATGAGTTTCATGATATGGCGGTTTGTGTTTTGGTACAGGGATTAATCGATTTAGGATTATTAAAAGGAGACTTAGAGGAGATAATTAAAGAGGAAAAATATAAGCCTTTTTATATGCACAAAACTGGCCATTGGTTGGGTTTAGATGTGCATGATGTGGGGGTTTATAAACAAGGGGAAGAAACTTGGCTTCCCTTAGAAGCAGGTCATGTTTTAACCGTTGAACCTGGTATTTATATAGGCCCCGATATTAAACCCGCAGAAGGACAACCAGAAATTCCTGAAAGATGGCGCGGTATTGGTATTAGAATTGAGGATGATATTTTAGTAACAGAAACGGGTCATGAGGTTTTAACTGCTGCTGTTCCTAAAGCAATTGATGACATTGTTTAAACACATTTTAATTCAAAAATTAGAATTGTCGATTATTTAGGTATTGGTGGTTCTCGTTATATTGGTAGTCCCAAACAACCAACTATTTTAGATTTAACTGTTAATCAAATAGTTCAAGTATAGACGTTTTCTAGCTCTTAAAGGAGAATTGTAATGTGGTTTGAAGAACTTACAGGTTTTTATGAACAGTCTCCTGAACAAGTTCGTAAAAATATGTCAGTTGAAGGGAAAGTGCTGAAATCTCATGTAAATGGCAAGGAATTTGTTAGCGGTATATTAGAAACCCCATCTTTAGGGGAATTGCGAAATCAAGTTTACTGTAGCAAAATACCCACTGGAAAAATATCTGTTCGTGAAGTCATAGCAGATGTTCAATCTCTGCACGCTAGTCAATCAAATGCTGATTGTCTCTTTCAGGTTGCTTCACAGTTTAACCTTCTTGAGATGGTATCTCCCACTGTCACCCCAGAAGATGGCATTGACAGATATGAGTATGATAGGACACAAGGACCAGCTTGTGCTATTGCAGCAGGAGCAGGAACTATTTATCGAAACTATTTTGCCAATGTTAATGGCAAAATAGGACAATCAACCGATAATCAAATAAATTGTCTGATTGATATGGGAGAAGCTTTAGGAAACTTAGATGATCGTCTTTGGGTAATGAAAAATGGTTATGCTTTAGCTTCTGAGCAAGGCTTAATTGAAATTACAGATCGACTTAAATTAGCCAATAAATCTGAGATTGATCAATTGAGACAGTTATTACGCATTGGTATTCAATGGAATACCGAAGTAACCATTGCTAACTCAAGACACACTGTATCACAAGCTTATTGCTCTGCCCTACCAGTTGCCTATTCACCTCACTCCTCTCAACTATGGTCAGAATTTGCACAACTTATTTTGGAAGCATCTTATGAGTCAATCTTTTGTGCAGGTATTTTGAATTATCTCCGCAACGGAAACAAGACAATATACTTGACACTTCTTGGTGGTGGTGCCTTCGGTAACGAAATAGAATGGATAATCAAGGCAATTTATCGTTCCCTAAAACTCTATCAAAATGTAGCCCTTGATGTAGCAATAGTAAGCCGTGGAAATTCTAACAGATACCTTCAGACATTGATCGACTTTATGGGCTAATGCTTAATTGTTCTCAGTCGTTATTACCGTTATTATTATTCATAGAGTTATGAAAATAGATTAAATGGACGTTATCCCTGCGATCGATCTGCTTGAAGGACGTTGTGTTCGTCTTTATCAAGGTGACTATCAACAATCCCAAGTTTATAACGACAACCCCGTAGAAGTGGCGCGACAATGGGCCGATGAAGGGGCCACCCGTTTGCATTTGGTAGACCTTGATGGAGCAAAACAGGGCAAACCTGTTAACCTAAATACTATAGAGGCGATCGCCAGGGCCATTTCCATTCCCGTACAGGTAGGGGGAGGATTACGCGATCGCAACAGTGTTGCTCAACTCATTAAGTTAGGGGTTGATCGTGCCATTCTGGGGACGGTTGCAGTGGAAAACCCCGACTTAGTGCAACAACTCTGTCAAGAATTTCCTGGCAAAATAGCTGTAGGAATTGATGCAAGAAATGGGAAAGTTGCCACCAGAGGATGGTTAGAAACCTCAGAAGTGTTAGCGACAGACTTGGCCCAAAAAATGGCAGCATTAGGGGTAACAGCCATTATTTACACGGATATACACCGAGACGGGACATTACAAGGGCCTAACCGTGAAGCCTTACGAGAATTAGCGAATCATGTTAACATCCCTATCATTGCATCAGGGGGAGTCAGTTCCCTCACCGACGTTTTAGGATTATTAGCATTAGAACCCATTGGCGTGACGGGGGTAATTATCGGCAAAGCTTTGTATACTGGGGATGTTAGCTTAACGGAAGCAGTCCGCGCAGTAGGACAGGGAAGATGGCAAGATGTACCCCCAGACTTCGGATCATCGGCTTTTGGTTAGTTTTGTCAAAATTCTTGGATCTCTAATCAGCCAACCAATAACTTATCCTTGGGGACGATCTAGGTTAATCTTCTAACAAAATGATTTTCCAAGGATGTCATGTAAAAAGTTCGATCACTGGCAAGACATAGAAAGGGTGGAAATTTTGGATCGGGAGAGCTTAGAATTTACTCTTGTATCTGATCGTTTATGGACATTAGCTAAGTTATTTCTAAAGCTCAGTATCTTGGGTTTTGGAGGCGCACACGCCACTATAGCCATGATGAACGATGAAGCGGTAGTGAGACGCAAATGGTTAACCACGGAACAATTTACTGAAGGTCTAGCTCTTTGTGAGATCTTACCTGGGCCAGCTTCTACTCAGATGGGAATTTATATCGGTTATCTTTTGGCGGGACAAATTGGTGCATTAATTGCGGGGTTATGTTTTATCATTCCTGCGTTTTTAATTCTTGTCTTACTCAGTTGGATATATTTTACTTGGGAAAAATTACCCCAACTTGAAGGGATTCTTTTTGGGGTTTCTTCAGTGGTTATAGGGATCATCTTTTCCTTTTGTTGGCAATTAGGTCAAAAAGCATTAACTAATAATTTTGCTAGGGCGATCGCGGTTTTTGTTTTTTTCCTCAGTTTATTTTCCCAGGTTAGTCTCCTGCTACAATTTATGATTTCGGGACTAGCAGGACTGTGGTTTTATTATTTCAAGAATAAGTCTTTTATTTTCAAAAATTTTAGGATGATTTTTGCAATATTTATCCCAGCAGAAGCTATCGTGATATCTGGTTTTTACACAGGGGAACAGATGAGACAATGCTTGGTTTCCTGGAGTTGCTTTTTCTCGACAACAAGTAACTTTATTTTGACCAAATTACTCGCAATTATTCCCTATCCAATTTTTCAGGAAACTCTCTCAACAGAAATTATAACAGTGTCTAGTTTTTGGGGATGGGAACATATTAAGAGATTTTTTATTCCCCTGAGTTGGTTTTTCTTAAAAACAGGAACCTTAACTTTTGGCGGAGCTTTAGTGATTATTCCTGTGCTAAAACTTAATGTGGTCGATAAGTTTCATTGGTTAAACTTAACTGAATTTATCAATGGCATTGCCCTCGGTCAAATTTCTCCGGGGCCAGTCACCTTAAGTTCGGCTTTTATCGGATACAAAATAGCAGGATTTTGGGGAGCAATTATTGCTACTGTGGCTGTTTTTATGCCATCATTCATGTTTATTATGATAGCGGCTCCCCTGTGGTTAAAACTGCGTAATAGCATCAGAGTTCGTGCTTTTATTAAGGGGGTAACTCCCGCCGTAGTTGGAGCGATCACAGCTATCTCTGTTTCCTTATTAATAAATACTTTGTCTCAGTTTACTTTTGTTGAGTCAATGATCGCTGTCATCATTGTCCTAGCTGCGTTAGTCGCTTTATTGTGTTACCAAATACCCACTTGGGTGTTGATTGCTTTGGGAGCTATAATTAAACCCTTAGTAACAATAATCACTTAATTACTGTATTTGATAAACCCACTCAATATTCTATCACCAAAAAAGTTCATGCCCAACACAGTTAGAAGAATCCGCTACAATTTAGAATAGGATAAGTTCTACTAATTTAACCAATAACTTGTGAACGCCTCACAAACCTTAATGCCTGAATTTGACCCCATTGATGCTGCCTTAGCTGATATTAAATCTGGCCGCGCTATTATTGTCGTAGATGATGAGAACCGCGAAAATGAAGGCGATCTCATCTGTGCTGCCCAATTTGCCACCCCTAATATGATAAATTTTATGGCAGTAGAGGCCAGGGGATTGATCTGTTTAGCCATGCAAGGGGAACGGTTAGACGCGCTAGATCTGCCCTTAATGGTCACAAAAAACACCGATAGCAACCAAACCGCATTTACCGTCAGTATCGATGCGTCACCTCATCTTGGTGTCACCACAGGCATTTCCGCAGAAGACCGGGCCCGCACCATTCAAGTTGCCATTAATCCTAACACCCAATCCGACGATTTAACCCGTCCTGGTCATATTTTTCCCATCCGTGCAAAAGAAGGAGGGGTTCTCAAACGGGCCGGCCATACAGAGGCCGCAGTAGACTTATCTAGGTTAGCAGGACTTTATCCGGCCGGGGTGATCTGTGAGATCCAAAACCCTGATGGTTCGATGGCCCGACTGCCTGAACTATTTGATTATGCCAAAAAACACGATCTAAAACTAATTAGTATTGCCGATTTAATTAGTTATCGTTTGAAACATGATCGTTTTGTTTATTTAGAAACAGTGTGTCAGTTTCCTAGTCAGTTTGGAACCTTTAAAATATATGCTTATCGCAATGTTTTAGATGAAACGGAACACGTTGCTATAGTAAAAGGTGATCCTGCTGAGTTTAAAGATCATTCTGTTATGGTAAGAATGCACTCCGAATGTTTAACCGGAGATGCTTTAGGATCTTTACGTTGTGACTGTCGAATGCAGCTACAAACAGCACTTAAAATGATAGAAGAAGCCGGGTTAGGTGTGGTGGTTTATTTACGACAGGAAGGCCGAGGAATAGGGTTAGTTAATAAATTAAAAGCTTATTCTTTGCAAGATATGGGACTAGATACCGTAGAAGCAAATGAACGATTAGGGTTTCCCGCAGATTTACGAGACTATGGAATGGGGGCCCAAATGTTGAATGATTTGGGCGTTAAAAAAATTCGTCTCATTACTAATAATCCTCGAAAAATTGCCGGGTTAAAAGGGTATGGTTTAGAAGTAGTAGATCGTCTTCCTTTGTTAATAGAATCCAATAATTATAATTCAAGTTACTTAGCAACCAAAGCAGAAAAATTAGGGCATTTACTCCTACAAACCTATTTAATTACTATTGCCATCGATTGGGACATAAAAACAGGTTCAGTCACAGAACGTTATGCTAATTTAGAACAGGTTCGTCAATTAAGTCGTTCCGCACAATTATTATTACAAGAAGAAACAAGACCCGTTGCGATCGCCTTATTTGAACACCCTTCTTTAATTTTTCATCTAGGGTTTGAACAGGCCCAAATGGTGGCTCATAATTGGTATCATCAAGGGAAACATCCTTATGTTCAGGCAATTCTGAATATTTTAGATGATCTTGTTACTTGGCCTAATATTAAACGCTTAGAATTTTTAATTTCTGCGGGAGATGATCCCATGTTAGGGTTACAAGTTAAATTAGATCGTCATAGCTTTCCCTTAACAAAAAAACCCTCTATTTGTACCCTTCCCTGGGAACTGCAAACCATTTATAGTTTTACGCAAACATAGGACATTAGGGAAAGTTGCAATCTTGTTGTAGGGGTCAACGGCCGTTGACCCCTACTTTTGGTATACCATAAAAAAACAGGCTAAAGCCTAATTCTAGAAAAACGAAGGCTACCTTCCTAGCCTAGATTTTGGTGTTTTTTTTCAAGATAGTTGACCCTAACCCAACCATTCCTAGACCCAATAATGCAACGATTGAAGATGGTTCAGGAGTCGTTCTTGTGACATAAATACCGGCCCAACTTTCCTCCTCATTGCCCATACTAGCAGCGATCGCTAACCACCCATTCCGTAACCCATCTCTTTCGATGGCCAAGGAGGTAATGGGTAAACCGGACGCTTCAGGATCAAGGACACTACCATCCATCCCTGTTTCTACCACCGTCATCAAAGGTAAATCACGGCCTAATTGAATATAAATGCCATCTTTTCCCGTCTCCACATCAGGCCCCGTTGTCCCTTTAAACGCCACCTGAGAACCACTTAAAGCGGCAAAAGCAGAAGAACGCCACCGGGCCGCTTCCCCATCTTCCTCATTTTCTGAACCTGGAACCATCCCCGAAAAGTTCCAAAAGAGGAAGGTAGAAAAGTCAACCCCTGTTTGGGCCACTAAACGAGTCCCCATTGTTGCCAAATCAGTTACAAAAATGCCTTGATTGGCCAATACATCAAAGGCAAATTGACCCCCACCAATACCATTGGGGTTAGTCTCTGATTCTTCTAAACAAAATTGTAGTCGTTCTTGATTTCCCTCATCAGGACAAGTCACAATCTGGGTAAAGAAGTCTGTTCCCCAGGCCCCCCAAAAAGCGACGGATTTACCATCAAAGGATAATCCTTCCCCAATGGACTTTAAACCCCCAGGATCGTTAATTAAATCTGATAATCCTCCAATACTGACTAAAGATTGCAAATTAGTGGGATTATCCAGGGAAGATAAATAAATCCCCCCTAATGTGGGACTTGCTTCATTATCCACCCCGACAAACACCGCTTGACCATTGGCCGCACTGGGTGGGGCCGTTGAGCCAAATTCTGTCCCAGTACCAGGAATTAGGGTGTTACTATCGGCAATAAGTTGCACAGGAGAAAGTCCACCATTTTCAACCACATTACGGAAATATACCCCTGTTTGGGGATTCAAGCTTTCATCTGTCCAATTTCCTTTAAAAACCAGGGTGTCCCCATCTGTTACCCCAGGGGCCCCCGGAAACTGGTCAAATTTCCTTCCTGGTGTGGTTCCAGGCACACTAAAGAAGTCAAATTCGGGGATTGCACCCAATTGACTGACCCCCGTAATTAAGGGCCCTGTATCCTGGGTATAAATGCCAGAAGTCCCTAACCTGGTGTCATCAGGTAACTGCCAAACGGGATTAGATTGACCTCGTGAGGCAACGCGATCGCTATTTTGGTCAATACGAGGAAAGGCCGGAAATTCTGTAAAGTTGGCCATGGTGTTATTGGGTTCGGGGACTTCCATCCCACGGGTTGCAACGGGGAGAATATTCGCACCAGGACTATTCATATTACGGGTAAAAATTCCTGTGGCCGGTTGACCACCTCCCCCTTGACTGCGGCCCCGAAACACAACGAACCCATTACTATTAACAGAAGGAGGATTATAACTGTTAAAAAGGCGATTAGTATCAGGAACTAAATCACCATTATTCACTACAGTATTAAAGTTAAAACTCCCTGCCTCGGCTGGATTTCCTAATGCGACAAAACCCGTTAAAGCGAGGATACTTACTGGGAAAAAATTGAAAAATTTGGACATATTTTTTTGGGAGTGTATACGTTTACTAAAAGTTGACCACAATACTTTAATGATTAAGGAAAAACCGATCAAAAAATTAATATCTTAATATTTTTTAATCTTTACTTTTTTATTTTTTTTCATCCAATATTAAGCTAAATTTTGCTAACTAAATATGATTTACTTGTCCCCTATTGTCTATTTATGGCTGGACTAAATATTACAATATATTGCAATTCTTCGATCACATCTTGACCTTATACTTGGGTATAAGCGTTAGTCTATAGGTAGCTCAAAGGTAATACTCCATGAAAGAAATGTTAACCATTAGTGAAGTGGCTCACCAATTGAGTCTCAACCCTCAAACCATTTACTTTTACGAGAGAATTGGGCTAATTCCAGCCCCCCGTCGCAGTGGAGGAGGATATCGGTTATTTAGTAAGGAAGATGTGACTAGATTGTCTTTAATTATAGGCTTGAAAAGTTTAGATCTTACCTTAGAGGAAATTAGATGGATTCTCAAGCTTAAAGATAATCATGGCTTAACTTGTCAGCAAGTAGCTCAAGAGTTGCAAGATAAAATTATCCAACTCGATGCAAAAATTGCTCAGATGCAAACCCTACGCACTGAGTTAACCAACCTCTTCAATGAGTGCCAATCTCGGATTCAATCTCATCTTCAACCCTGTGAAGGTTCAGGGAGCAGGTGCTGCAACATACCCGATTAATGGGACGGCATTACCCGATTCCAGCGTACATACAGAAATGATAACCGAAGCAACCGTTTATTCTGCTGGAGCCATGTTGATCATTCAGAAACTGGATGGTAGTCGTAGTGATGTGGCAGAGGGAGATCTTCTCTGGAACGGTAGCCAGTGGGTAGATGCTAACCCTAGTGACCCCACTGATATCTACGATCCACTCACAGGTATTACCTTCGCTGGAGAACTTAACGTGGGTGGCAAGGTGATCTATGGTCTTTCCGAAGGTGGGTGGAGTCCAACAGAAGTTGGAGACTATCGGATTACATTTTACATAGCTCCTAATGCTAACGCGACACTTGACGGTGCAGGTATCCGACTGGCTGCCGAGGAAGAGGTTACAGCGATCGCCTCTGAGGAAGGTAGCGATATCGGTGGTGGCAATGGGTTTGTCTTGGGAGGTTTGAACCTAACCTATATCGATATTAGTGTGGTCGATGGTGGTGGCGGTAGCGGTAATGGCCGACAAAATGATAGCCTCAGTGGAACCTCTCTTGATTTTAATGCGATCGCTGCTGAGATTAGCGGTTTGACAGCAACAAACAATGATGTTTTCATCTAATTCAATTAACTTTTCATGGTGGGGGCGAACGGTTGTTCGCCCCTAGCTAATGGTTGGAATGATTTTGATCGTAATTCTGGTTCAAAATGTTAGTAATAGGATCGATCTTAAAGCCTGGCGCGGTATAATTTTCCGGTAAGTAATCAGCAGGAATCGTATTATGATTACCGTCTCGCAAAGCAGCATAATGAGGAGACAGGATTTCAATATCTCCCTCTGCACATTTATCTTGAATATTTTGATGCAGTTCTGAATAAATTTCTGCCATTTTTGTTGATTCATTGGTATAGGCATTAATTTCATAACTGATATAAAAATCATTCAACGCAGTTTGTAAGACAAACGGAGGTGGCTCTTTTAAAATATAGTTACTTGCTTGGGCCGCAGCAATTAAGGTTTGATGAACGTGCCGCCAAGGAATATCATACCCCAGAGTAATAGTTGTATGTAAAATTAAAGGACGTTGCAGATCTCTAGCTAAGGCACTAAAATTAATAACATTACTATTCATTATCACAGAATTGGGAATAGTAATCACCACATTTTTAATCGTGCGAATTCGCGTGACTAACAAAGTTTTGTCTAAAACATCCCCAACAGCATCCCCAATTTTTACCCGATCTGAAACTTGAAAAGCACGGGTATAAATTAACACAAATCCTGATACCGTATTCGAGACAACTCCTGTAGACCCCAAAGTAAATAAAAGGGCCAGAAAGGCAGAAACTCCTTGAAATGCGGGGGAATTAAAGCCTGGTAAATAAGGGAAGGCAAATACCGCAGCTAAAGCAATGGTTAACCAGGTTAATATTCGATAAGTCGGTTGGGCCCATTCAGAATAAAAACCAATAAAAGAGATATTTCCTGTTTCTATTTCCCCGAAAATCCACTTGAGAAAACGAAGACTATAATACGTTAAATAGATAATAATTGAAACAATAAAAATATTCGGTAAATAACCGACAAGTGCAGTCGAAACTAGATTAATTGCCCTAAGTAAATAATCAAATAGAATACGACCAACTTGCCTGGTTTGGGGGAAAAACCCTAAAACAACAGGAAGAAACGCATAAAGAATAAAGAAAGTCAGAGAAATGCGAATAACTTTAACAATTTTCTTGAAGATTTTGGTTAATCTTTCTGCTGATAAAAGTTCTAAATTTTGTATTCTAATTGAGGGAATTAATGTACCTTGCCAACTATCTAAAAGACTATAAAAATAAGGAAAAATAACATCAAAAATCTTTAAGGTTAATAATAATATCAGAAAAGTTACAATCGTAAAAATAATTCCTAAAACCCAATAAAAAGGCTGTCTCTCTCGGCGATATCGTTTAATAGCCTTTTGAATGATTTTTAAACGTTCTTCTGCTAATTTTTGACGAGATTCATAGGCAGATTTTGCATCGTCTTCGGTAATCGTAGTTAAAGTCTTTCCTTTATATAAAAGAACAATAATATTGCCTTTATCGTCTAAATCAAAATCATCATCATTAATTTCTAAGGAATCATCATTAGCCAGTTTATTAAGTCTTCTGTTGATAATATCTGCTCGTTCTTCCGCAGAAATAGAACCAGTTGGATTCTGAATCATAAAGAGGGTATCATCATCTAAAACAACCGGAAAATTTTCTGTTTTTTCGGGAGTATCTAGACTGTATATTGGGGAAAAAATGTTAGTTGAGAAAACAATAATTAGGGTTGTTAAAAAAATACAAATTACTTTTATAAGCTGGTTTTTTTTCTTCATTTTTTGTTTAATATTTATTGTTTTCATATAATTTTAGCCCATTTCCCCTTAACTAAGAAAATAAAAAATAGCCTAAATCAATTGTGACTAAGGTTTCAAGATTTGGGTCATTTTTTTAGATTATTTTTAGAAGATCGGTGTTAAGTTGGTTAGAAATTTAAGTTATTTAGATAAGATTTGGATGATTTAGTCAATTTTCACAGAAAAAAGGTCATCAGCAGGGGCATTCATTACCGCATCATAGCGTTCTCTTTCCGTTAAATTCTCATTCCAAGTATCTAACTGTGAGCGAGTGGATAAGGGTAAGATATATTGTAGCGATCGCCCAGTCTTTTTGTTTTTAAGAATAGCGACCCCAAAAGTCTTAATATTAACCGTAGATGGTACAACTTTTAAAGAATTTTGACCAGGGGTTGCTCCTGTAGCAATCATTAAACCATCAGCGACACAGGGACAAGGCGTAAACTGGCCATCTTGATAGATAACAGTCAATTCACCTGGTTTTGCCTCTAATTTTTCCATCGCATCAAGTCCGATACGAATACCCATGGCCACATAGGAACCAAAACCCCCATGAATACGCCTTCCTAATTGTACCCACTCATCAGGGGTTTCCGAGCGCACAATTTTGGGAAAACTTACTAAGGAAAAATTGACTAAAATTAGGGTAAGGAATAATCTGAAAAACATTTAAAGATTGCTCAAACTTTAAAGATAATTTTGTCCTTCAATCATAGCAATTTTTAGCAAAATCCCCCTTTACCCACAGATTTTTAAGACTAGGTTAACTCCCCCTAAATCTAAAGATGTTGTAAAAATCCCCCCTAAGAGCATTGAAAGATCTTACAAAGGTAAACAAGATTAAAAATAGGGAGACTTCTAGCCTTTAATTTTATGCTCAGCTTGATTCAATTTTCTAGATTGCCAACTTATTTGGCCCTGCATATTCCTGATGGGTTTTTAAGCTTACCAGTTAGTCTGTTTTGCTGGATAATTGCTCTTGTTTTAATTGCGGTATCCTTAAAACGGGTACAAAAAGATTATCAAGAACGAACCGTTCCCTTAATGGGGGTTTGTGCTGCCTTTATTTTCGCGGCCCAGATGATTAATTTTCCTATTCCTGGGGGAACATCAGGACACCTTTTAGGGGGAACCCTGGCCGGTATTTTGTTGGGGCCTTGGGCCGGAACCCTGGTGATGACAGTGGTGTTTATTGTGCAGGCCGTTTTATTCCAAGATGGGGGTTTAACTGTCTTGGGGGCCAATATTGTCAATATGGGACTCTTAGGCACATTTTGCGGCTATTACCTTTATAAATCTATTCGGGTTACTTTAGGTCGTCAGTCCTGGAATAGTATGGCGATCGCCACCGTTGTTGCTTCCTGGTTTAGTGTGGTGATCGCTGCGGTAATGACGGCAGTCCAACTCGCCTTATCAGAAACTGTACCTTTTACCATAGCTATGATCGCAATGGTATCTTGGCATCTTGTCATCGGTGTCGGAGAAGCCATTATTACTTTAATTGCTATCAGTTTTGTCTGGCGATCGCGCCCCGATCTTCTTTATGATCCGCCCCATTCTCTTAAGTTTAACCCCGACGCAAGATCTTAATCCCGACTTTGGGCAGCCACTGAGGGTTTGCCCCTACTAAATTTCTGGTACTTCAAAATGACTGATAATCTTCCTCATAAACGCAATCGCCTGTTAATTGTCACCGGATTGGGCATTGCTTTAATCATTGCCATCTTTGTCTCTCCCTTTGCCAGTCAAAATCCTGATGGTTTAGATCGGGTGTCTCAAGATTTAGAATTTGATCATAAGGCAGTTGAAGACGCACCCGCCCAAAAATTGCCTTTTTATCACGTTTTTGAATCCTATGACCTACGGGGTGTTCCCGAAGGTTTAGCTAGGCCCCTCGCGGGTTTAGTAGGAACTCTGGTAACGTTTGGCATTGCTTGGGGGGCAGGAAAATTGTTGAGCCGACCCACGACTAATCATCCTCCATCACATCAAGAAGGAACAGATACAGAGTAAAGATTGCTTAATAATAGTTAACATAAGACGGTTAATGATTGTTAAGGTATGCTGTTGCACATCCATTCCCTTCTCAACTCAGCCAAAAAACAGCCCCGGACATTTTGGCATTCTCTTGCCCCGCAAACACGCTTACTGTGTACCTTAATCAGTGTTTTCGCCATCGCTTTAACCCCCAATGGACAATGGAAGACTTGGGGGGTTTATGGTTTGGGGGTGTTAATAACAATCTTCGTCAGTCGTGTTTCTTTGAGGCGTTTATTAGCCAGAGTTGTGATTGAATTTGCCTTTGTGGGGGTTGTTTTATTGGGAACCCTATTTCGTCCAGAAGGCCAAGTGATTTGGTCATGGGGAATCTTAAAAATTACCACCACAGGGGTAATGGTGTTAGGCAGTGTAACCCTGAAGGTGATGTTATCGTTGTTCGTTGTGAATACCTTAATTTTGACAACTTCGATCCCCGATCTCTTTCAAGCTTTGTTAGCCTTAAGAACACCGCCCTTATTAGTGGCCATAATGGCCTCAATGTACCGTTATATTGATGTCTTAAATCGAGAATTTACCAGCATGAGACGGGCCGCCATTTCTCGTAATCTAATGAGCAATCCTCAAATGATTCGTCAGGTTATGGGCAATGCCATCGGTTCTTTATTTATTCGGAGTTATGAGCGAGGAGAGTTAATTTATCAGGCCATGTTATCAAGGGGATATCAAGGAGTCCCATCATCCCCAGAGAAACTGATTTATAAAAAACGGGATATTGGGGCTTTGCTGTGGACGGGAATTATGGTGATTTTAGGACAAATCATCCATCTAATTTAGCTGCTCGCCGAATTGCCCTACTCTGAAAAATTCATCTTAAAATCCCTATTCCCTGACTGACCATTTACCGATAAGATAAAGGGTGCTGAATAAAACTCAACAGTAACACCAACCTAGGAAATGGTATATTCCGCCCCATTTCCCCCCGTTACGGTTAATCCGATGGGGTATCTAGCGGCAAATTAAAACCTTAATGAACCAAGATCTTTTTGAAAAAGTCAAAGCAATTGTGGCCGATCAACTCGAAGTTAAGGCCGAAGACATTAAACCAGAATCCAGTTTTGCCAATGATTTAGGGGCTGATTCCCTAGACACAGTAGAATTGGTCATGGCCCTAGAAGAAGAATTTGAAGTTGAAATTCCCGACGAGGTAGCTGAGCAGATTGATACTGTTGGCAAAGCAGTCAGTTATATTGAAGAACAGTCAGCTTAAACCTGTTGATGACTCAACGTTAATATCCTTATCTTCCTCCCTGACTCACCTTCCTAACTGTGATGCTGGGCGGACTAGGCTCTTATCAAGCAAAAATTATGACGAATTCACAATTAAAGCGAGTAGTGGTAACAGGGTTAGGCGCAATTACCCCCATTGGCAATACCCTAACGGAATATTGGGAGGGTTTGCTGAGCGGACGCAATGGGATCGGCGAAATTACCCATTTTGATGCCGCCCAACACGCTTGCCGAATTGCCGGGGAAGTAAAAGGATTTGACCCTCACAACTACTTAGATCGCAAAGAAGCGAAGCGGATGGATCGTTTTGCTCAATTTGGAGTAATAACAAGTCTACAGGCTTTAAAGGACTCACAGCTAGTCATTAATGACCTGAATGCAGACCAGGTAGGAGTGATTATTGGCACAGGGGTGGGTGGGATCAAAGTCCTCGAAGATCAACAAGAAATTTATTTAACCCGTGGCCCAAGTCGCTGTAGTCCCTTTATGATTCCCATGATGATCGGTAACATGGCGGCCGGGTTAACCGCCATTCATACCGGAGCAAAAGGGCCTAATACCTGTACCGTGACCGCTTGTGCTGCGGGTTCTAATGCCATTGGTGATGCTTTCCGACTCATTCAACAAGGTTATGCCAAAGCCATGATTTGTGGTGGCACAGAAGCAGCCGTTACCCCCCTCGGTTTAGGGGGATTTGCCGCAGCTAGGGCTTTATCCACCCGTAATGATGATCCAGCAACGGCCAGTCGCCCCTTTGACAAAGATCGAGATGGATTTGTGATGGGAGAAGGATCAGGGATCTTAGTGTTAGAAGAACTCGAACAGGCCTTAGACCGAGGAGCCAAAATTTATGGAGAAATAGTGGGTTATGCCATGACTTGTGATGCTTATCACATGACGGCCCCTGTTCCCGGTGGTCGTGGGGCAACCCGTGCCATGGAACTTGCTCTCAAAGACGGAGGCATTTCTCCTGAACAAGTGAGTTACATCAATGCTCATGGTACCAGCACCGCAGCTAATGATGTGACGGAAACTAAGGCGATCAAAAAAGCCCTGGGAAGCCATGCTTATAATATTGCCATTAGTTCCACAAAATCCATGACGGGTCATTTGTTAGGAGGATCGGGCGGCATTGAAGCTGTGGCCACCGTGATGGCGATCGCTAATGACAAAGTTCCCCCAACCATTAATTTAGAGAATCCTGATCCTGAGTGCGATCTTGATTATGTCCCCCATCAAAGTCGTCCTTTGATCGTAGATGTTGCCTTATCTAATTCCTTTGGATTTGGCGGTCATAATGTTACCTTAGCGTTTAAGAAATATACTTAATTGATCATTTAAGGGAACGGAGAACTAGAGGAGTGTAAGAGTAGATTAGGATCGTCAACTATGAAACATTCCTCATTAAGTTCTTTTGATAAAAATTATGCTCAAGAATTTATCTTTGGGGTTAAAATTCAGGGAAAACTTTATGGACAAAAAACAGTCCGCCGCAAAAAAAAGTGAATAAAGCGGCGGCTGAAAATGCTTTAAAAAAACTAAATCCGTGGCAATGAAATCCTAACTGTTGATTAATTAAGACACATCCTAATATTAGCTTTAGTGGTGTTTCCTTTCACTAAAATTGTGTATTTTTCCTGCCGTTTAGTGCGATAAAACCGTTCGGAAACCTTGAGAAATTTTGATGAGTTAGTTTGATAGGGGTCAATCATTTTTCCTTTACGGGATACGGCAACCGTTAAGTTATTATTCGCTTCAACCATTAATTGATTTTCTTGTTTAACTAAGAGAACAAATTCGTGTTCACTATTAATCATACCTTGATAAACGGCACAAAAATTCTCGCTAGGAAGATAAAAATTAGAGCGTATTACAGCTAGACTTGGCAAAGTTGTCATCCAGATGGTAGACATTACCAAAGGGGCTACAAATGATTTCAAAATCTTCAAAGACTCCAATGATTAAGAGATGGTGAGGTTATCAACAGGGTGATTAGCCTATAGAGACGAATAAAATTTAAATATGTTGCCAAAGTTGCCCAAAATTTTTGTTTTTAGCAATCTTATTCGGTTTTGTTGTAAACTAAAACCAATCATTGGGAGGAAAATGAAATGGAAATTCAACAAATTAAAGCAATGATTGAACGAGCTTTGGCAGATGGCCGGTTGTCTCGTCAAGAAGATGATGATATCAAAGCTGCTATTTTTTCCGATAAAAAAGTGACAGAAGAAGAAATGAAATTATATAGAGAACTTCAAAAGCTGGTGTTTGAAGGAGATATAATTCTTGATAATTAATAGATTGTTAATATGAGTTAAATTTTGTATTTGATATTTCTAGTAGGGCCTCCGTAGTGGCCCTTTTCTGTGGTTATCATTAATGGAAAAAACAAGCGATAGGAAAGAGTAAATATTCTAAAAAGAATAATTTCCAAATAAATTGATAAAAACGAGCAATTGAATCTTTATCTTCTAAGTCTACCCGTTGACTACGCCATGAAAGTAACCCCAATAGACTCAGATGGGACAAAATTAAAACCCATCCATTAATATTAGAAATTTGCAAAAATCCGATGGCGATTATACCTAAATAACAAAACAGAATGATACCATAAGTTATCTTGAAAATTGTTGATTTTCCAAGTATTATGGTGAAGGTTGTAATATTATATTCTTTGTCTCCTTCCAGATCAGGAACATCTTTAAAAATAGCGATCGCCACAGTAAACACCACCACAAAAGCGGTTAAAATCCAAACAGTAGGAACTAAAACAGAGGTGTTAATAAAACAATTACTAAAATACAAAAACAGTCCTAAATTAACAATAACACCCCTGACTGTAAAAATACACAAAGCAGCTAAAAAAGGAAACTGTTTTAAGCGAATTGGCGGTAAAGAATAAGCTGTTCCAATTATTAAACTAATGGCCACAGTTACCCCTAACCAAAAACCGAAAATAAAAGCAATAATCAAGGCAAAAACACCAGAAATCCCTACAATCAAACGCCCTTGTAATAAAGAAAAATCCCCGGAAGCTAAGGGCAAATAGGGCTTATTAATTTGATCAATTTTGATGTCTTCTAATTGATTTAATCCCACAATATAAATATTGCCACACAAACAGGCTATTAAAGCCCCTAATAACTCCGTAATATGGTTGAAAGTAATCTCTGTTTTAAAGGTTGCTAGGGCAATTAAATACAAGGCAAAAACACTTAAACTGGTGCCAATAATTGTATGGGGACGGGAAAAATTCCAGAAACTTGACAGCCAAGATAAAGGGTTTCGCAAAAAATTTTTAGGTTGATTGACAGAAATTTGAGACATAGATTTTTTGAGATTACTATAATTACTTAAATACTGTAAAATAGATCAAGAATAGAGTCAACGTAGATAATATAAATAGTCTTAAACTTATAGGCAAGGAGAATCGATGAAAGTTGTATTTTTTGGAACCCCTCAATTTGCTGTCCCAACCCTACAAAAATTATTAGATGATCCTAATTTTGAGGTTATTGGGGTGGTAACACAACCAGATAAACGAAGGGGAAGGGGTAAACAATTAATTCCCTCACCTGTTAAAAAAGTGGCATTAAACCATCCTATTCCTATCTGGCAACCCAAACGTATCAAAAAACATTCAGACACCCTTTCACAGCTAAAAAATGCCCAAGCAGATGCTTTTGTTGTCGTTGCTTATGGACAAATTTTATCTAAGGAAATTTTAGAAATGCCCAAATTAGGATGTATTAATGTTCATGGTTCTATTTTACCTCAATATCGAGGAGCCGCACCCATTCAATGGAGTATTTATAACGGCGATCGCCAAACGGGAATTACTACAATGTTAATGGATGAGGGTATGGACACAGGGGCGATGTTATTAACAGCTTACATCAAAATTAATTTGTTAGACAATGCTCATCAAATTGCTGAGAAATTGGCTAATCAAGGAGCAGAATTATTGATAGAAACGTTACAAAAATTACACAACAGAGAGATTCAAGCCATTGCCCAAGATTCAGAAAAAGCAACTTATGCTCCTTTAATTAACAAAGAAGATTATATCATCAATTGGTCAAAATCTGCCATTGAAATCCATAATCAAATTAGAGGATTTTACCCTAATTGTTTGACTAATTTTCGGGGTGATTCTCTCAAAATTATAGTAACAATTCCCTGGCAATCGACTTATTTGGCTGAATTAGGTGAAGGGTTAGAAATGCCAGAAAAACAGCAAGATTCTCTTACTTCTTTAAAGGGAAAACCTGGGGAAGTAGTTAATATCATTAAAAATTTTGGACCTGTTATTCAAACCGGAGAAGGATTACTATTATTAAAGGAAATTCAGAGATCTGGTAAAAAAGTTCAATCAGGGTGGGATTTAGTGAATGGGACACATTTAGCTTTAGGGGAAATTTTAGGGAGTGATGCTTAATTTTTGATGTCAAAAAAATGACAATTTTGACAAGGGCCTTCCGGGTTTACTGCACAGCGTAAAATTTCCGAATGAGCATTAAAACGACAGTTAATATCTCCCACTATCCAACGGCCATCAAGTAAACTTTTTTCCGTGGGAGGTTGGGCAATTTGTACATAAAGAGAGATTTTATTGAGACAATAACCACCGACTTGATAGCGATAATGATGATGAGTTTCTAACACTGCATAAGTTTGTCCTTCTAATTCAAAATAGTTACCTGGTTGTGGCCTCCAGTCTAATTGAATTTTTCCTAAAAATTGATGAGGGTACGTTAAAATTACTTCTGTCATTAAAGAATCAGCTTTCATTCTTTTATGGGTTCAGAAAATTATTCTGTATCATGATAACGCGATCGCCTGATTTGGGTAGCTAAAAATTCTTATTTGTCCTTCGCTGGTTTAGCCTACAAAAAACTGCTATGATACCCAAGCGATCGGTTCTAGTGGGGAACAGTCACTAGGCGCAAGGGGGAAAGTTCGGTGTAAGTCCAACCCTGTCCCGCAACTGTGATGAAACTTAAATAATAAGTTTCTAAGTCAGAATACCTGCCGATTATTCCGCTATCGTTATCAATTGAACGATATTGTTTTTACTCTATCTGCGAGGTACGGATGAGATTTGCTTTCACGAAACATCAGCAACGCTTCAATCTTAGCATTATTCTAACTCTTTTTTCCCTATTAATCCTAACACAATCTGCCTCGGCTCATCATCCTTTCGGGGGAAAAACGCCGTCAAATTTTTTCGAGGGATTTTTATCAGGATTAGCCCATCCTATCATTGGATTAGATCATTTTGCTTTTATCATTGCCAGTGGATTATTAGGAACGAGATTTAAACAAGGATTCTTAATTCCTATTGCTTTTGTTGTCGCTACGATGGAAGGAACAGGAATTCATTTACAGGAGATTAATTTACCGTTACCAGAAGGCATAATTGCCACTTCTGTGATTATTTTTGGGGGATTATTAGCCCTCAAAAATAATCCATTTTTCTCTTCTTCTATTTCTATGATAATTGTGGCAACTGTGGCGATGATTGCCGGAATTTTTCATGGTTATGCCTACGGAGAGGCCATTGTTGGCTCAGAAATGACCCCCTTAGTTGCTTATTTAAACGGGTTTGCTACAATTCAGTTATTGGTGGCTTTTGCTGCTTTTGGAATCGGTACAGTTATCATACAAAAATTGAGTGGTAAAGCCGTTTATATTTTACGAATTGTTGGCTTGGTAATTAGTTCAGTAGGATTTGTCTTTTTAGGGGCTTCTTTTAGTAGTTAATAATTGCCATAAAACATGGAGACGTTAGATCTAACGTCTCTACAAAATTCAGGTTAATTAATAAAAATAACTTCACCGAACCAGTATCCTTCTAATTCACTGATTTTTTTAAGTTCGACCCCGAATAAGGGATTTCCGAGAATTAACGCCTGATTTTCTTGATCTATACCTAGTAATGCAACCGCATGGGGAAATTGCTGACTTAACCATCTTTGCTTAACATGAAGTAGGGCAAATTGATGACGTTCTAGTAATTTGTTTAATGGGAAATCATAATGATATTCAGGGTTTAATCCTAATTGTTTCATAGCCCTAATTTCTGCAATAGTATTAGTTCCTAATCGATTGGTTTGTGTTAGTTTAACTACATCTTTCTCTTGAATATTAGGATGTTTTCCGCTAATTCTGGCGAGGGTTGCAATAGTTGCTGGCGCACAGGTTACAGTCGTTGATTGTAATACAACTCCGTCACTTGTTCTAAACTCTCCTAAATCATTAACAATGGGAGAAAACCAATACAATAGTAAACATAAACAGAAGGTAATTCCTGACAGTCCAACTAATAACTGATTGCGGCGTTTACTGGATGACCAGCCTGATAATTCTAACAATAATAACAGACCACAAATAAAGAAACCAAAGCCCAACAATACTTTATCAAAACTCGATTGAAGATACAATAAAAAAAGATGAGGAACTAGCCTAGGAAACTGATAATATACATTAGAGCGATCAAGAACAATTAATAAGGTTAAAATAGTTACTAACCCCAGAAAAATTGTCCTAGCTGTTTTTTGATGCTTTTCTAAGGCATTTTCAGCAGTAATTCCTTTTTGGGATAAAGAATGACCACAAAATCCACCAAATCCGAAACCAACAATGCTAGAAATAATTAGATTGAGCATATCGCAAATATCCCTATTTCTATCTATAATAACGATGATAATGAGTTAGTGTCACTGGGAAAATCACGGAAACTTTAACCTTTTTATTCTCGTGATCTCTATCACTTTATCCACAATCAAACTATTATCACTTTCCTAATGTAAAATGAGTAAATTATTAGAAATTGGGCAACCGGCCTCCAACTTTACGATTAATAATCAAGACGGTAAAGCGGTTAATTTAAACGGTTTTTTAGGACAATGGTTAGTATTATATTTCTATCCTAAAGATAATACTCCTGGTTGTACCACAGAAGCGCAAGATTTCAGCAAATTAACCCCAGAATTTGAGGCATTAGGGGCAAAAATTATCGGAATTAGTCCTGACTCAGAAAAGTCTCATTGTAAGTTTATTGCTAAACATCAATTATCTTTAGAATTACTGTGTGATTCTGATCATCAAGTGGCAGAAAGTTATGGAGTTTGGGGGTTAAAAAAATTCATGGGGAAGGAATATATGGGGATTATTCGTTCTACATTTATCATTAATCCAGAGCAAAATATTGCCTATATTTGGTCAAATGTTAGGGTTAAAAATCATGCAGAAACAGTGTTAAAGAAATTACGAGAATTACAAAGTTAAAGAGTAGGGTGGGCAATGCCCACCTTACAAATTATAAAGTTTCTCGCTTTAAATAGGGTTGTAAAACATCAGGAACTTTAACACTTCCATCTGGTTGTTGATAGTTCTCTAAAATAGCTGCCATTGTTCTACCAACTGCTAAACCTGAACCGTTCAAAGTATGAACATATTGGGTTCCTTTTTTGCCCTTTTCTTTAAAGCGAATATTCGCCCGTCTTGCTTGAAAATCCCAACAATTAGAACAACTAGAAATCTCTCTATAGGTTCCCGAAGAAGGCAACCAAACCTCTAAATCATAACATTTATTCGCCCCAAATCCTAAATCACCTGTACACAATTCTAAGACTCGATAAGGCAATTTTAAAGCCTGTAAAATGGCTTCTGCATTGGCAACTAATTGTTGATGTTCTGCTTCTGAAGTGTCAGGATGAACGATTTTGACCAATTCTACTTTATTAAATTGATGAAGTCGAATAAGTCCCCTAGTATCCTTGCCATAACTTCCCGCTTCCCGACGAAAACATGGGGTAAATGCACAATGTTTTATCGGCAATTTTTCCGCTTCTAAAACTTCGCCACTATAGAGGTTTGTCACGGGAACTTCTGCCGTTGGTGCTAACCATAAATCATCATCAGGACATTTAAAACTTTCCTCGGCAAATTTAGGCAGTTGTCCCGTTCCTTGTAGGGCAGCACTATTAATTAAAACCGGGGGCATTACTTCTATATATCCCGCCGCAATCTGTTGCTCTAACATAAAATTAATCAACGCCCTTTCTAAAGCTGCTCCTGCCCCAATTAAGGCAATAAAGCGACTTTGAGCGATTTTAACGGCTCTTTCTACTTCTAAGATGCCTAATCTTTCGGCAATCTCCCAATGGGGTAAGATTTCAATTTTAGGTAAATATTCATCCCCCCATTTACGAATTTCTACGTTTTCAGTTTCATTTTTCCCAATAGGTGTAGACTCACTAGGAAGGTTCGGTAATTGTAATAATAAAGCTTCAATTTCTGCTTTTAATTCTTTTTCTTGAGGTTCTAATTCACTGAGTTGAGTTTTGATGTTACTTCCTTCTTCTTTTAGGGTTGTGATCTCGTCTCCCTTGGGGTTAGTTCCGCTTTTAATTTTTTGGGGTATTAATTTGCTAATTTCGTTACTACGCGCTTGTAATTCGCTACGAGTTGCTTCTAGTTGTCTGGTGGTGCGATCGCGTTCTAAAATGGGCGTGAGATCGTATTCCTGGGAAGGACTGCGACGGTTGAGTAATGCTTGTATGGTTTCTGGATTTTCTCGTATCTGTTTAAGGTCTAACACGAACAATATCACCCTGTTTTAAAGATTCCCTCTGCTAGAATAGCGGATTTTGTGAGCAATAGCAGAAGTCCTAGGGGCATAATATATTATGCCCCTACAGAAGTCTTATGTTTAAACATTGCATCCTAAGTTTTCTTGAATGTTTAACTTTTTACGCATTGAAGCTAAATTATTACGGATAGTGAAAGTGTCAAGATGATTTTTACCTAATGTTTTTTCTGCCATCTCTAATGCTTCTAAATATAAGGGTTCTGCTTCTGTATATCTTTCTTGAGATTCGTAGAGTGATGCGAGATTATTGAGAGTGGTAGCAAAATCAGGATGACTGTTTCCTAAAAGACTTTTTATTAAGTTTAACGCTTCTAAATATAAGGGTTCTGCTTCTTTATATCTTTTCTGAGATTTGTAGAGTGATGCAAGATTATTGAGAGTGGTAGCAACATGAGGATGGTTGTTTCCTAAGAGACTTTTTATTAAGTCTAACGCTTCTAAATATAAGGGTTCCGCTTCTGTATATCTTCCTTGATATTGATAAAGTCCTGCAAGATTGTTAAGAGTTTGTGCAACATTATGATGATTATCTTCTGAAAGACGTTTTCTTAAGTCTAATGCTTCTAAAAATAAGGATTCTGCTTCTGTATATCTTTTCTGAGATTCGTAGAGTCCTGCAATATTATTGATACTTTGTGCAACATCAGGATGATTATCTCCTAAGAGAGTTTTTCTTAAGTCTAATGCTTCTAAAAATAAGGATTCTGCTTCTGTATATCTTTCCTGAGATTCGTAGACTATTGCCAGATTATCGAAACTTTCTGCAACATCAGGATGATTATCTCCCAAGAGACGTTTTCTTAAGTCTAATGCTTTCAAAAACAAGGATTCTGCTTCTGTATATTTTCCTTGATATTGATAAATTTCTGCAAGCTCACTAATAATTAATCCATACTCTAAATCATGTTCTTTATTAAGAGTGTGATATAAATCTAACGCCTTTAAATAATACTCAATTGCTTTATCTTGTTCTTCTTTATAATTCTGTGACTCTCCCCTTTCTGTTCTATTTTTATAAACTTTACCTAAACTATTATACAGGGTAATTAAACTAGCATCTTGATTGCCTTTTGTTTCTTCTACCTGTTCAACTAATGCTTGTAAATCCTCTAATGGTAATAAATATTCTTCTTCTTCGATATTATTTAGTTCCAAAGTAAAAGCATTTAATTCTTCAATGGGAACCGTAACAGTCTTTTTAGAAATAAACCGAAATACTCCTTTTCTCCAACTCCAAAAATCAGGGGCTTTTTTACTAATCTCAATTTCTAATTGTTTAGTTACCCAAAGAATAATAGTAAAAGGAAACCGTCTTAATGCTTCTCTTGTCCACTGTAAATATCCTAAGAAAACTTCTTGTTCTGATCGTTCATCATTTAAAGATAAATAGCGTAATTTTTCTGCACCTGTTACAGTAATAACTGCATTTGTTTCTTCCTGTAAACACTTTTTTTGTTCTACTAAATTAGCAATTGATCTGCGTAAACTAGGTTCTTCTTTTGGTAAAGTTATTTGATAACAAGGAATATTTTGTTGTCTTAATTCTTTCTCATATTGATCAATAATTTTATCTCGATAAGTCAAATCATCACAAACGGCAATCAGTAAATTTAAAAGTCTTTCATTTGCTTCAATGCTAACAATTAAACCATCATATTCTGTCTCATTCTGATTATTTATTTCCGCTAAATCAAGGGTTTCCATTAGCTTTCTTGTCTCCGCTTCAAGAGTTCAATAACAATGGGATGAACATCATACCAAAGTTCATCATTGCGATATTCTAAAACATATAAACCGTGTAATAAATCTAAGAATTTTTGGTCTTTAGGATCATCAGGGTTAAAGACTTGATAGGTTTTTTCTAATATTTCGTAATCTGCTTTACCTAAACGAATTGAAAAGTCAAGACGTAATTTCTTAATAGCTTCTTTTAGGACTTCATAATTAATTTTTATATCTTTATTATCAGTATTTTTGCGAAGTAATTGTAAACAAATACGACAACAACCATTAGCAATACGAATCACTTCCCGTAACACACCACCACTATAAAGAATGATCTCTTTTGCGGTTTCATCCTCTATTAAATCAGTTGATATTCTTTTATTTAAGACATTTAATAAGGTTTCGTTTGTTTGAGGAATAGTAACAGCATTCTCCTTACGACTTTCTCCTTTATTAAATATCTTATAGACTGGCATAGGAATAATTCTATCATTTGTTTCTGTCTCCATTGCATCTTTTAAATCAACTTCTCGATAAGCAGCAATGGGAATACTAAAAATAATCATAAAACTTGGTTGAAATAAGGCTTTAATATTGTCCTTATAGATTTCTCTAACAACTGCTAAATCTAATTTATCCAAGTCATCAATGATAACTATAATTTTTTTATTGCTAACCGATGAAATAGTAGCGGCAATTTCATTAATACGGGAAATAAGCTTAGAAATATCTCTTAAAAAAGTCTGTTTAATTTCATCTCGAACTGTTTTATCTGCTTGTAATTTTCCTGTAATTATTTCAAACAGGTTAATACCAAGAGAACCCGATGTTTTCAAATCTTCTTGTATAATGCGTGTATGACTAGCAAACCACTTATAAAATTGTTGTTTGATAGATTCACTAATTTCTATATTTTGTGCTTCTGCTTCAGCCATTAATTGTACACCAATGGCAAATAAAATATTAATATGATTCACGTCTGACATTTCAATGATGTCAGAAATTGAGAAAAATACGGTAAAATATTCATCAATAATCAGTTGACGAAATTTCGCTAAAAGGGTTGATTTTCCGCACCCACGATGTCCGGTAAAAATGATTTTACCATTATCATTTTTAGCTTCTTCAACTAAAGATATTAATTCATCAATAACTTCGTTTCCATAGTCTACTTGAAACTTCTCAAGGTCTTGTTTTTTCAACAGAGGTAATAGGGTCAAATTTCTAGATGCTTCTTGAAATGATTCGCGTAAATCTTTGTCCATTGCTGTTCCCTCTGTAACCTATAGCGTTAGGAAAAAGTATTAATTAATGTTCTTACTGAGATCAAAGTTATTTTCTTAACTTTGTAGGGTCAATTCATGAATTGACCCTAAATCCTAATTATAGGGCAATAATCAAATTTTCACTTCCCCTTCCCATAACCCTAATTCTATTAAGCCATTCCGCAGGTTTTCTGCTTCTTCTGGACTGTTTTGTTCTTCATAAAGATTAACAGCTTTTATGAACGCTTTAGAACTTTCAGGTAATTTATTTAACTTAAATAATACTACCCCAAGATTCTGATAAGCTGCCGCATAATTAGGACTCAACAAAAGTAATTTTTCATACACTGCGGCTGAATCTTCTAATTTACCCATGGCACTCAAAACCATAGCAAAGTTATAGTATCCGTTGATAAAATTGGGATCAATTTGTAGGGTTGTTTTGTAAGCTTGGGCCGCATTTCCTAAGTCTCCTACCTGTTGTAACACCACCCCGATGTTATTATAAGCCCCTAATTTTAACGGCGGCATTATTTCTTGTTCAATGGCTTTTTGATAATGTTTAATTGCTTTTTCATTATCTTCTTGTTTGGCGTGAATATTGCCTAAATGGTAATGCAGTTCATATAAAACGTGGCTGTCTGCTTTATTGGATTTTAAGCCTTGTTTAAGTAATTTTATGCCTTCTTTCTCTTTGCCAATTTGAAAATATAAAGCCCCCAATTTACTACAAGTATAGGGATCATTGGGATGGGTTTCTAAAAAGCTTTCCATTGCTTTTTGGGCGCGATTATATTTATCTAAAGATGCGATTGCCCCTGGTGTGTACCCATAATGAAAAACTGTAATGGCAGGTAAATCTACAATCTTCCAATAGATTTCTGTCTTTAACAATTCCACTACACTATCGTCAATTATCGCATGATAGGGACGGGCAAAACTAATTTCTGGGTGTTTACGAAATAACCGAGAAACTAAAGAATAAGGCGACTGAGATGCCCCAATTTCATGCCGTACTAAATTAACGACTAAATTCTCATCTATGGCAATTGCTTCTTTAATTTGTGGGACGACTTTCCGGTTTAAAACCTCATCAGCATCCAGAATTAATACCCAATCTCCAGTGACATATTTTAAGGCTTCATTACGAGCCTCTGCAAAATCGTTACCCCATTCAAATGTTGGAATAATTGCCCCAAATTCTTGAGCAATTTCTATGGTTTTATCTGTTGATCCGGTGTCCATGACCACCATTTCATCCACGATACCTTTAACACTTTCTAAACATTTGGGTAGGTTTTCTTGTTCATTTTTAACGATCATGCAGAGGCTGATTTTTGTCATGGTTACTCCCAATAGTTCTCTTACTTGCGTTGCGGAAAACGATCAATTTTCGCAATTCCGTAAAAAATTAACTGTTTATTACGGATACGAATACGATCAACCCTTAGTTGTGTTCCATCTAAGGCGAATTTATCTAAGTCTAGCAAGTCATTCACATGATCAATCAAAGCTTTTCCTAAAGTTTTCGCTTTGTCATCTCCTTGATAGGTAACATCCACAAATTGTATTCTACGTCGCTCCTGTACATCAATTTGCGCCGTCATATCTAAGGCGATGGTTTCCCCGCCTTTTCCTAGCTGAATTTGACTCTTAATCGTTAAAGACTTATCATCATTAACCAGCATCTGGGTATTTTGGAAATATAAAGATTGTCCCTCATGCTCTAACCTTTGCAATTTTTCCACCACAAAGGGAGTATTAAAAGATGTGGTTAAGTCGTCTTCGGTGAGGACAACCCGCATACTCGCTTGAGTAGGCTGTCTTAACTTCACCTGCCCTTTAAAAATGGCACTGAAGTCAATGGAAACCGCTTGGACGTATAATTCCATGTCTTCAATCCGCAGGCCATTGTACATCAGCATTCCGTTGCCAATGAAGTCAAAACCGTCCACGCTGCCTTGTAATAACTTGGCAACAGGTTCGGCCCGCACCGTTGCTTCTACTTTGCCCGTTCGCTTGAACAGGGCGGCGATCGCAGCACTAACGGCTTTGCTGACGATTTGATCGCCACTTTGATTGGGGAAGGGGATTGTACCAAACACGACTGCTGTCATTTTCCATTACTGGGTTGTACGCTTTTTGATCTTAGCATTAAGAAATATTAAGTGCTGTAACATTTTTTTACATTTGCTCCCAGGTTTGATTAACCATAGACAAAAAGCAATCAAAAGAATTGATGTTTGAGAAGGTTTTTGCCTCTAATTTTTCCAGGTTGTTAGGACTAAAACCGTTGTCCAGTCTTGGTTAAAGGGATTTTACCCTGATCTTATGAGTTTTCTCGATTCATAGATGAGAATTAACGATGAATTCAGAACTACTGATTAATCTAAGCTCACTTTTGCTTCGGCTGCTATGATAATTTTATGATTTCTTGTTTTTAACGAATAATTATGAGCCAAATTTTTCCGATCATACCACCACCGGACAAAACTTTTTGGTCTTTAGGTATTTTTATTTTATTAATGCTTGGAATACTCTGTCTTTTCTTCTATATTGCTTATAGTTCTTCTCATCTTCAAGTTGAATTAAATGCTGAAGAACTTCGCATTCGTGGAGATTTATATGGACGCAATATTCCTGTAAGTTCTTTAGTAGTTAATGATGCTTCTATAATTGAATTAGATAAGCAATCGCCTTATTATCCCAGTTGGAGAACCAATGGAATTGGACTACCTGGGTATCTTTCTGGATGGTTTAAGCTAAAGAATGGAGATAAAGGACTTTTGTTTGTTACTGACAAAAAACAAGTGCTTTATCTGCCAACTGATGAAGATTATTCTCTTTTAATGAGTATTAAAGAACCGGAGAATTTTTTAGAAGCTTTGCAAAAATTGCCTTAAGACTTTTCCAGAAAAAAGGTTGTAATCTGTTTAAAATAGGACTTACACAACGCCTAACTGATTTGTGTTTTTTGTAGGGGCAATTCATGAATTTTCCCTGCAGTTAGCGTCTGTGGTTAAGTCCTGAAAAAATTATTTCCAAGAACTTGATTCACATTTAATTAACCCATCCAAAATATTAATGTCTTGTTGGTTATTATTTTGACGAACTTTAGCTTCCATCTTAACATTGAGAAGTTCCATTAAAAGGCGAATTTTATAAGCTTTTTGTTCCTGAGTTACTACTTGATCAGGGGTTAAACTTTCTAAATTTTCTAGAGATGATTTTTGGGGATTAAATTGCAATAATTTAACCAAAGAAGAGATAACGTATTTTTGTTCAGGACGAGCATTTTTTGCTAATTCAAGAATAGGAATATTAACCAACTCATCAATATCTTTTTTAGAGGCTTTTTCTTGTAACCAAGTTTCCGAGGTAGAAACAGGCAAATCTGATGTTTCTTCATCAACTTTAGCAAAAGCATGAGCTTCTGAATAACTGACCCGCCCATCTTTATTATAATCGGCAGAAGTCACCTTTTGACCAATACGATTAACCCCACTTAATCCAGCAAAGAAACTTGAACTATAATCTTCATAATCTGCTTCATTAACTTCAGGGGTACATCCCACAGATGGCAGGGTTTTAATTGTAGCAAAAAAGCCACATCGAGTTTGTTTGGCTAAGGGTTTATTAGGATCACCATTTTGATAGATAAAGTTCGCAAAAGAACCGGAAAAACATTGAGCCATCATCGTAACAATATGAGTATCTTGGGGTAATTTATCTAAAGTATTAGAAAAATTTCTAACAGTTACAGGGGTATTATTCCAAAGCATAAATGCGTTATTATTCGCGTTTTCATGATTTAAAATACCATGACCAGTAAAATAGAAAAAGAGCGGCTTATTAGCAGACTGATTACTTTTATTTTGCTCAATCCAATTTTTAAAATTATCAACCGTTGCTGAACCGTTTAAATTAGGAATATTAGGGATTTTAAACTGTTCTTGTCCTTGAGAATTTATGTAACGAATGCTAGGTTTTTCCTCATTTCCATTTGCAAAAAATATGCTAGTAGAAGGGGTATTAAATCCCATGTTTTTAAGGGTTCTTTGGAAATAAAGAAGATTTTTTTCCAGGGCAATTTCATTAGATTCAGGACTACCACCCCCCCCAATCACTAAAAAATTAGGTTCTGTTGATTTTGGTTCACAGGGTTCGGGAGATTTTTGCCAAGATTCTTGAAACAAATCACTAATAAAAGCGGTGGTAATCAAAGGTTTTTGGAAGTCTTTTTTTTCTCCTTGTAAAAGTTGAAGAAACCATCCTTGAAAAGATTGTCTAAAGGTATATTCACCAGAAGAAGACTTGTCTAATAAGCCGACTAAGCTTAATGATAAAAGACAAATAATGATGTTTTGATATGGTTGACTCATGATATATCTTGATTTAAAATTAAAGGTAATTTTTCTAAAATAATCTTAATCTCTATTTCTTTGATTCGGTTAATTGCTTCTTCTAAACTTACCCATTGTCTTTGTCTAAAAGATGCTTCTAACCAATCAATATACAAGCTTTCAACCGACAATAAAAAAATTTGAACTCGGCAAACTCCTCCACATTTTTCATAAGTATAAATCCCCCGTAAAGTATGATCTACTTTCCCTTTAACTCCTGCTTCTTCGAGAGCTTCTTTAGCCGCCGATGCCTGTGGGGTCATCTTTGGCTCTATAATTCCTTTAGGGATAATCCACCGCTTTTTATTACTAGAAGTAATCAGCAAAATTTCGATCTCTCCCTGATACCAACGATAGGGAATAACGGCAGACTGTTCAATATAACTGTTCAAAGGTTGGTTCACCATAACAAAAGCCTATCGACTATAGCGGTTAATTATTATTTTTTCTATTAATATACTCAGTAGTCTGAAAATTGTTGTCATGAAATTGAGTTGTTGCCCTAAAATAGTAAGCAGTTAATAAATACTTTTATCCTAGAATACCGCCTTGATTCACCAAGAAACCTTAAACCTTTTAGAATGGCCCCGTCTTTGTCAACATTTGGCAACTTTTGCTGCGACCAAAATGGGAGTAGTGGCAGCGAGAAACCTACCTATACCCACAACCTTACCAGAAAGTAAGCAACTTTTAGCCCAAACCCAAGAAATTTATCGCCTTGAACAAACTTTAGACGCAGGGTGGACTTTTGAAGGCATTACTGATGTCGGGGACTCCTTAGATAGAGCTAAAATAGGCGGTATGCTTTCAGGGCAAGAATTATTAAATATTGCCACCACCTTAGCAGGAATGAGACGGTTACGACGGGTTATTGATAATTATGAAGATCTACCAGTTTTAACCGAATTAATTGCGGATATTCGCACTTATCCCGAATTAGAACAAGCCATACACCATTGTATTGATGAAGGGGGCAAAGTTGCCGAGCGTGCTAGTCCCAAATTAGGGGAAATTCGTCATCGTTTGCGGGAAATAAGAGATAGAATTTATCAAAAACTGCAAAATATTATGCAGCAGAAAAGCGCTGCGATCCAAGAAACACTAATTACTCAACGGGGCGATCGCTTTGTCATTCCCGTTAAAGCCCCCCAAAAAGAGCAAATTCCTGGCATTATTCATGATACTTCTAGCACGGGAGTAACCTTATATATCGAACCCAATTCTATTGTAGAAATGGGCAATAAACGCCGTCAATATTTACGGCAAGAACAAGCAGAAGAAGAAGCAATTTTGCGACAGTTGACGGAACAAGTGGCCGCAGTAGAAGAAGACTTAGAATATTTACTGGCGATCGCCACCCTCCTCGACTTAGCCACTGCGAGGGCCCGTTATAGTTTTTGGTTGGGAGGAAATGCCCCTCGCTTTATTGAGGAAGGGGAAACCGTCACCCTCAGACAGTTACAACATCCCTTATTAGTCTGGCAAGAAAAACATGAACAGGGTTTTCCGGTAGTCCCTATTAATGTCCAGATTAACCCAAATATTCGTGTTATTGCCATTACAGGGCCGAATACAGGGGGAAAAACCGTCACTTTGAAAACGTTGGGTTTAGCAGCGTTAATGGCTAAAGTTGGCTTATTTGTGCCAGCCAAGGAACCAGTAGAACTGCCTTGGTTTGAGCAAATTTTAGCAGATATTGGGGATGAACAGTCAATAGAACAGAGTTTATCGACTTTTTCTGGTCATATTCGCCGCATTGTTCGTATTCTTGAAGCTTTAGAGGAGGCAGGAGGAGAAAATGTCCCACACCCCCTCACCCCCTCACCCCCTCACTCTTCTTTAGTGCTTCTAGACGAAGTCGGGGCCGGAACAGATCCCGCAGAAGGCAGTGCCTTGGCGATCGCCTTACTCCATTATTTAGCGGATCATGCCTTATTAACCATGGCCACGACCCATTATGGGGAACTCAAAGCCCTGAAATATCAAGATGCGCGGTTTGAGAACGCTTCGGTGGAATTTGACGATCGCACCCTTTCCCCTACTTATCGCCTGTTGTGGGGCATTCCAGGGCGGTCTAATGCCCTAAGTATTGCCCAACGATTAGGGTTAAGTACGGACATTATTGAGGAAGCTAAGACCCGTATTGGGGGACTTTCTCAAGAAATTAATGAGGTTATTGCTGGTTTAGAAGAACAACGTAGACAACAGGAACAAAAAGCTTTAGAAGCAAAAAAATTACTACAACAAACGGAGAAATTCTATACAGAAGTGTCAGAAAAAGCTGCTTCTTTGCAGGAAAGAGAAAGGGAATTAAAACGTTATCAAGACCAAGAAGTACAAAAAGCAATTGCACAAGCAAAAGAAGAAATTGCCCAGGTAATTCGTCAATTACAACAAGGAGAAAAGACGGGACAAAAAGCCCAACAAGCAACGGAAGGACTTGCTAAAATTACGCAAAAACAGTTAGCTAAAACTCCTAAACGTTCTCTGAATTATCAACCTAAAGTCGGGGAAAAGATCAGACTTCCCAATTTAGGACAAACCGCAGAAGTATTAGAAGTTTCAGAGGAAAATGAAGCGGTAATTGTGCGCTTTGGACTGATGAAAATGAACGTCCCTTTTACGGAAATTGAGTCATTAGATGGCAAAAAAGTAGAAACCAAAGTTAAGGAAAAAACCCCATCTGTTACCCCTTCACCTCAACCGTCAAAACCCCAATCTCTGCCCACTATTCGCACCTCTCAAAATACCATTGATATTCGTGGGAGTCGGGTGGATGAAGCTGAATCAGACTTAGAAAATGCCATTGCAAAAGCAACTACATCGGGGGTTTTATGGATTATTCATGGCAAAGGAACAGGAAAATTAAGGGCAGGAGTTCATGAATTTTTGAAACGTCATCCCCAGATTGACAAGTTTGAATTAGCTACCCAAAATGAAGGGGGATCAGGAGTTACATTAGCTTATTTTAAATAAGAATGAGTAATAAATGAACGAGCAAACAGCTAACTATGATGAACCTTGGAAAGAAGCTTTAAATGAGTATTTTAACGCATTTTTAAACTTCTTTTTTCCCCATGTTTATCAATTAATTGATTGGACTCAAACTCCTCAATCTCTTGATAAAGAACTACAACACATTATTGCATCATCGGAAACACCAACCCGTATTGCTGATAAATTGTATCAAGTTTGGTTATTAGATCAACAAGAAATCTGGATTTTAATTCATGTTGAAGTACAAAGTCAATATGAATCAAAATTTGCCCAGAGGATGTATATTTACAATTATCGAGCTTTTGATTTGTATCGTAAACCTGTGGTTAGTCTCGCCATTTTAGGAGATGAACGAACCAATTGGCGACCTAATGTGTATAATTATAGTATTGGGGATTGTCGAATTAGTTTTGAATTTCCTGTTGCTAAATTACTTGACTACGAAGAAGAATGGAACGCACTAGAATTAAATAATAATCCCTTTGCTGTCATCGTAATGGCACATTTGAAAACTAAAACAACTACCACTAACCCCCAACAACGGGAACAATGGAAATGGTCATTAATTCGAGGATTATATGATAGAGGAAAGACGAAAGAAGAAATCATCAAACTCTTTCAAATCATTGATAAAATGATGACCTTACCCAAACAATTACAGCAAAGTTTAAACGAAAAAATTCAGCATTTTGAGGAGGAAAGAACTATGCCTTTGCTTAGTAATATGGAAGAAATGGCAATAGAAAGAGGCAAAGAAATTGGCAAAGAAATTGGTAAAGAAATTGGCAAAGAAATTGGTGCATTACAAAAGAGTCATGATGCCATAATAACAGTTTTAAACGCGAGATTTAGTCAAATTACTCCAGAAATACAGGCTCAAATTCTTCAAATTCTTGATTTATCTGTATTAGAAGAAATCTTAAAATTAGCAGCAACCGTCAACTCTTTAGATGAATTTTCAGCCCGAATTCTGGTTAATTAACCAATTCTTTCAATTCTAAATGCTGTTCAATTTCGTTGCGATCGCGCCAAACTGGACGCATTTTTCCTTCTGAATATAACGATAATTGATCGCCAATATGAGCAGAATTAGGTTGAGTTGCATTGCCATAAACCATTAAAACTTTAGCCTGAATTGGATCAGAAAATTCAACGGCCATAATAAAACTATCTCCAAAAACCACCTGAAACTTCTCATCCTTTGTTGCTTGTAAATTCAACACCCTAAAACTGCCAAACATACCCGGGCCACCACTTGCGGGTAAATCTTTCTCACCTACCCGCATTCTCACCACCTCTCCCCATGACACATCTAATGACCCATATAACAGTTTAACTTGGGCGGCAATACCTTCAATCACCGCAACAGCAGTATTAACATCCGCTAACCCTGACGGTGTTTCTAATGGGTTTTCAGGGTTCCAAGGTTTAGAAAAAATGCCTTTTGCTTCTAAAGTTGAGGCCCATAAGGTAAATAATACGGCCCCACGACTGTCAGCATTGGTTTGACGATCCCATTTTTTTAACACTTCTGCTGCTTCAATACCAATGGGGTTTGCTAATGCTTTGGTAGTAGAAATTAAGATATCTAAAATACGATCTGCAATCACTAATTCTGAGGAGAATTTTTTCTCAATTACCTCATCTAAACTGAGTTTTTCTGACTCACTTAACAGTTGAATTGAACGCTGCGATCGCAAAATATTAGGGGCATCTCCTAAAGAAGCAGGGGTTAAATATTCAGGATAATCTTTGGGGTTTAAAGTAGATGGATAGGTACTTGTCCAGGGGGGATCATTGGTATTTTGTAACCATCCTGTCGTGGGGTTAGCAAGACGGGGTAAGTCTTGATAGGAATGATAATCTGTCCATAAAGCTTTTGACGTATCTCCTGGAATAATTCCCTGCCAATCTTGCCAATTTCCTTGAGAACGAATGGGGACTAATCCATTAAAAACATACAGGATGTTTCCTTGTTTATCCCCATATAAAAAGTTAAATAAAGGCAATTGTAATTGTTTTAATCCCGCTTCAAATTCTTCTAAATTCTTGGCGTTTCCTATTCGCCATAATTGTTCTAAACTGTGGGGTCGATCTAACCCCGTCACTCGCAAAGCGTAACCATAATCTTTTTGTTGATTAATAATTACCCCATGAATAGACTGTTTTACACCAAATTCTAATTCGGTGTAACTGCCATTTTTTTGCCTAATTTTTAACTTTTCAGTTTCTTCTTCTAAGGGTTTTAGTTGACCATCCCAAAAATATTTTTCTTCTTGTAATTTTAATTTATAAATATCGGCACCATCAATAGGATTAACCGTAACTGTCCAACCTAAATCATCATTAAAAGCAATGGCTAAGACTGGCATTCCCACTAAGGTTGCGCCATAAAGATTTACGCCAGGGGCGGTTAATTGTGCCTCATACCAAAGGAAAAAATCTGACCAAGGTAAATGGGGATTCGCTAATAATAGGGTATGATTATTGTTGGATTTTTCAGGGGCAATTACCCAACCATTTGATCCCGCTTCTGAAGCAATAGTTTTTAAGGATTTTACGCTTTGAGGGTTGGTAAGAAAATGAAAGTGTATCACCCGTTGAAAATGAGCTAAAATATCGGTTCCTGTGATGGGTAAAACAACTTTTAATTCTTCATCAATTTCTTGGGGATGTTGCGCCACATATTCGTTAATTCCTTGGGCAAAACTATCTAAATATTGCTGCATTTCCGGGCTTTGTTTTTGATACCATTGTTTGGCTCTTTTGGGAATTCCCATTGTCCTCACATATTGATCGGACTCAAGGGAATTAAGCCCCCAATATTCTGCTCCTTTTCCTCTCGCTTGCCCATATAATTTTAAAATTAAATTGCCATGACTTCTGGTTTGGGCCCAACCAAAAGCTTTAAATAAACTGTTATTGTCTTTTCCATAAATATGAGGAACTCCCCAAATATCCCACAAAATTTCGGTTGAATTGGCACTCATGACTGGAACATTAAAGATGAATAAAATTACTAACAGTGTACTTAAGAAAATTGCGAGAAATTGCTTCATTATAAGATTAATATATTTTTGACTGTTTGTGTCTTAGCTTAAAAGTTTGTCCGGCAGATTTTCAATGATTCGCTCGAAAGGTTTGGTGTTATTCAGTCCTCTGGCTAAAACTAATGCACCTTGGATTAATATAACCCCTTCTTCTGCTCTTTGATAAGCAATTTCTGTTGCAATTCCTCCCTCAATTAAAACCTGCGCTAATTCTTCAATCCAGGTTGTAAAGGCTTGCTGAATCTGTTCTTTGAATAACTCATTTCCTTCCCCAAGGGCGATCGCATTTAATAAACAGCTTTCTTGTCCTTGGCAGTAAAATTCCCTTAAATTTTGACACATTTGCTGGAGACGTTCCCTAGGCTCCTTTTTATTCCACAAGGGAACTAAAATCATCCTCTCAAACCTTTCTGCAACATAGCTTAAGACTGAAGCCCCTATCTCTTCTTTGCCTTTGGGAAAGTGATGATATAAGCTCGATCTCCCTAACCCCGTTGCTTGGGATAAACGGGATAGGGTCGCTCCTTCATACCCATGCTGCCGAAAGACTTCAATTAGCTGAATAATCGCTTTTTCTCGATCCATGACTTGCTTTGTCTATCTTTTTCCCTATTGTACCGAATGTTCTGTTAAGGGTTGACGATTGTACCGAACGTTCGGTATAGTCAGAGCAAGTGAACGAACGTTCGGTACAGACCGAAAGGAAAGAAACCATGATTAAACTTTGTAGATGGGGAAACAGTGCTAAGAGATGCACAGGGTATTTTAGGTTACTTAGCGCGTCGTTATGGAAATGAACAATGGTTGCCCAGTGATGCAGAATCTTTCGGTCGTGTAATAGGTTGGTTATCGACAACAGCAGGAGAAATTGGTCAAGGGCCAGAAGCAGCCAGATTATATTATCTTTTTAATGCCCAAAGCGTAAACATTGAAGTTGCCCAACAGAAATCTGAATTTATTTTGAGCAAAATTGAGCAACATTTAACAGACAGAGAATGGTTAGAATTAGACCATCCCACCATTGCGGATCTGGCAGCGTTTCCTTATATTGCTTTAGCAAAAGATGGCAAAATTTCCCGGCTCTCCCGACATCTTGGTATAAAATGTATAATCAGCTACAATACTTAAGATGGTGGGTTACGACGCGGATTAAAACTTATTAGTTTTTCATCAAAATCATAGCCGCGTCTAACCCACCCTACGAATTATAAGCTTTACTTATCACCACAAGTACGGGAGAGCCGTTATTTTGATTAAAGTAGCAGCCTTTGATTGGAATTGTCCGCAACATATACCCCTAGGTTATTCAGAAGCAGAAGTTAAGGAAATGATCGAGCCATTGAAGGCAAGAATTCAAGAATTAGAAGGTTTGGGTGATGGGGAAAAATAAGCAAAATTTGCTCGTAGCGTTAGAAATCGAGAAGATAGGGGCACAATGAAAATGTAGCACTTTCTCAAGAATGATTTGTAGCAAAATAGGGAAAACCTATGCCCCGTATTTTTGACAACATCGATGAAAAAATCTTAGATTCTCTCAAGAGTAGTTTAAATGATGCAACCAGGGCTGATTTTTGTGTGGGATATTTTAATTTAAGAGGATGGAAACTCATTCATGATGAAATTGAGCAGTTTTCGGGAGATAAATCGTCTTGTTGTCGTCTTTTAGTGGGAATGCAACGATTACCTAAAGATGAACTCCATCATGCGATCGCTTTAGGTAGTAAAAACACTAGAATTGATTCGGCCGAAGTCACAAGATTGAGAAAACGAGTCGCTGAAGACTTTCGACAACAGTTATTAATTGGTACACCGACAAACGATGATGAAATTGGACTGCAAAAACTCAAAAAACAACTTCAATCAAAGAAATTAGTAGTTAAACTCTATTTACGTCATCCCCTTCATGCCAAACTTTATTTAATCCCCCAAAATCATCCTAACTTACCGGCGATCGCTTTCCTGGGTAGCAGTAATTTAACCTTCTCAGGACTCTCAGGACAAGGGGAACTTAATGTCGATATTCTTGACCATGACGCAACCCGAAAACTGCAAACATGGTTTAATGAGCGATGGGATGATAACTTTTGTGTGGATATTTCAGACCAATTAGCAGAAATCATCGATCAAAGTTGGGCAACTGACCAATTAATCCCCCCTTATTATGTTTATCTCAAGATGGCTTATCATCTCTCCCAAGAAGCCAGAGATGGGTTAAGTCTATATCAAGTTCCCCCAGAGTTTAACTTATTTGAATTTCAAGAAGCTGCCGTGAGAATTGCTGCTCATCATGTTAACCGTCGAGGGGGAGTCATGGTGGGGGATGTGGTTGGTTTGGGTAAAACTTTAGTGGGGACGGCGATCGCCAAAATCTGTGAAGAAGATTTCGGGTTTAGTACCTTAATTATTTGTCCGAAAAATCTTGTTCCCATGTGGGAAGACTATCGAGAGACTTACGGACTTAGGGGTAAGGTAATGTCCATTAGTCGAGTTATTAAAGATTTACCCCATGTTCCTGCCCGATTTCGCCTTATTTTAATTGATGAAAGTCATAATCTTCGCAATCGAGAAGGACAACGTTACGCAGCGATTAAGGAATATATTGAGCAAAGTGACAGCCGATGTATCTTATTAACAGCAACTCCCTATAATAAAACCTATTTAGATTTATCGGCTCAATTACGCCTATTTGTCCCAGAAGATAGAGATATTGGCATCAAACCCGAAGCCCTCATCCGAGAATTAGGGGGTGAGATGGAGTTTAACCGTAATTATCCCCAAACTCCCCTAAGAACTCTCTTAGGCTTTGAAAAAAGCGAATATTCTGAAGATTGGCAACAGTTAATGAGTCGTTACATGGTGAGACGGACTCGCAGCTTTATTAAGGATAATTATGCTCAAACTGACCCGAATAATAACCGTAAATATTTAGAATTTTCAGACGGAACAAGGTCTTATTTTCCGACTCGTATTCCTAAAACTGCTCGTTTTGTGATTGGCACTTCGGCTTCGCTCAGTGCCAACATCGAGCATAGTCGAGATGTGGGAAACCAAGAAAATGATCCCTATGCTCGTTTATATTCAGACCGAATTGTTAATGTTATTAATGCTTTATTTTTGCCCCGTTATGGGTTAGGAAACTATGTCCTAGAATCGTCTAATATTGCGCCCACTCCTGAAGAAGAACTTATCCTTAACGGTTTATCCCGTGCAGGACAACGATTATTAGGCTTTTGTCGCACTAATTTATTTAAACGGTTAGAAAGTAGTGGAGAAGCGTTTATTCAGTCCATAGAACGGCATATTCTTCGCAACTATGTTTATCTTCATGCTATTAATGAAGGTCAACCCATTCCTATTGGAACCCAAGATGCGGAATTTTTAGATACTCGTAATAATGATCAAGATACTGATTCTTTGAGTAGTTTAGATACCAATATAGAAACTCAAGAAGATGATTCAACTGATGATGATGAATTTAATTTAATTAATGCTTTAACCCAACAAGAAGATGATGAATTTAATTTAATTAATGCTTTAGCCCAACAAGAAGATCAATATAAACTCAAAGCAGCAGAAATTTATCAATTGTATCGCACTAAGTACCGTAGGAGGTTTCGATGGTTGCATTCTAGTTTATTTCATGAGCAATTAAAAGCTAATTTGTTGTCAGATTCTTTATCATTAATGGCGGTTTTAAATTCCTGTGGTCAATGGCAAGCAGAAGAAGACCAAAAATTAGCTCGTCTCATTGAACTTCTCACTAAAGACCATCCTAACGAAAAAATACTGATTTTTACCCAGTTTGCTGATACTGCCAGTTATTTAGGTCAAGCTTTAAAAAATGCCCAAATTCAAGATGTTGCAGTGGTAACAGGCAGCAGTCATGACCCCACAGCCATTGCTCATCGCTTTAGCCCCAAAAGTAACAAAAAACAGGTTAATAATGAACTAAGAATCCTCATTGCCACTGATGTGCTAAGTGAGGGACAAAACCTTCAAGATTGCGCTATTATCGTCAATTATGATTTACCTTGGGCAATTATACGCTTAATTCAAAGGGCGGGACGGGTTGACCGTATTGGACAAAAAGCAGAAACGATTCTCTGTTATTCCTTCTTTCCGGCAGATGGGGTGGAACAACTGATCAACTTACGGGGAAGATTAATCAACCGTTTACAAGAGAATGCAGAGGTTGTCGGAACCGATGAGGAATTTTTTGAAGATAATGCCAATCGGGTCATTGTGGATTTATATACGGAAAAATCAGGGGTTATTGACGATGAAGAAGAGGGAGAAGTGGATTTAACCTCTGAAGCTTTACAAGTCTGGAAAAATGCCACTGATGCTAATCCAGACTTAGCTAAAAAGATTGAAAACCTTCCCAATGTCATTTATTCTACTCGTCACCATGTTCCCACCGCCACCGAACCAGAAGGGGTAATGGTGTATCTGAGAACTGCTGAAGGAACGGATGCCTTAGCTTGGGTAGATAAAAATGGCAACAGTGTTACTCAGTCTCAGATGAGAATCTTACGCATGGCTAGATGTAGCCTTGATACGCCAGCTAAAGAACGTCATCCCTCTCACCATGATTTAGTGAAAAAAGGGGCTAATAACTTAATTGAACAGTCAAAAAGCAGTGGGGGACAATTAGGAAGTCCCCGCAGTGCAAGGGCAAAAACCTATGAACGGTTAAAGCATTATCTGGATAAAATACGCACTGAAATGCCAATTTTAGCACAAGGACAAGAATGGGAAACTTTAGTGAGATCTTTTGAAGAAATTTATCAATATCCCCTCAAACAAAGTGCTATTACCAAGCTTAATCGACAGTTAAGAAGTGGCATCACTGATGAACAATTAGCTAATATGGTTATTTCTTTAAGAGAAACCGATGCTTTTTGTGTTATTCATCCCGAAGATGAACATCGGGAAGCTCAAATTATTTGTTCTTTAGGTTTATTTGGAGGATAATATAGTTAATTGCAGATAGGGAATAAAAAAATGCGTAAACAGACTATTCAATATACATCATCCTTAGATGCTTTAATTGCTGTTACGAAACGACTTAGTTTGTATGAAAATCAACATCAAATGAACTCTGAAGATTTTTATCGCCAGTACAATCAAGGAATATTATCAGATGATGTCACTTTTATAGAATGGGCTAATGATTATCGTCATTATCTTGCCTTGCATCAAGAATTAGAACAACGATTAAACAATGTTGCTTAAATTATTAGAGGACATCATGAAAGAATCTGTTATTTATCAAGAGATTGAAGCACAAGGAAAGCAAAAAGGAGAAGCTAACCTAGTTTTACGCCAACTTAATCGTCGTATTGGTGAAGTTTCTGCGGATTTTGTGACTCAAATTCGAGGGTTATCTGTTGAACAATTAGAAAATTTAGGAGAAGCTTTATTAGACTTTAAAACTGAGGCAGATTTAAAACAATGGTTTCTTGAAAATTAACAATTAACAATTAAAAACTACAATGAAATTAAACCGTCAACGAGTGCAGAAATACCTCAAAGCTTTTGATTTTGAATCCTTATTTATTGAGGAATTATTTTGGGATAATGTTGATATTTCTATTCCTCCTATTATTATAGATAAAGACTCATATTCTTTACAGGCGATCGCTCAAAAACGTGGGTTAGTTATTTACGCTTGTCTGACAGAAAATGAACCTATACCCCCTCAAAACAGTCGTCAACGAATTGATACAGAGGTCACTAAATATACCCATGAACATCTGATTATTTATGGTTGTTTAAAGTCGGGTCAACAAGTTTGGCAATGGGTAAAACGAGAGGGTGAAAAACGTCCTATTCTCAAAGAAACCAACTTTAATATCAAACAGTCGGGAGAGTTATTAATTCAGAACTTAGAAAAGATAGCGGTTTCTTTAGAGGAGGAAGAAATCATTAATTTACCTGAAATGACTCAACGGGTTAAGAAAGGGTTTGATATTGAAAAAGTAACTAAGGAATTTTTTGGTAAGTTTCAACAAAAGCATTTACAATTAGTTGGTTTTATTGAAGGAATTGATAATAATAAGGATGCGTCTTGGTATGCTTCTGTTATTTTAAATCGTTTGATGTTTATTTATTTCCTGCAAAAGAAAGGGTTTTTAGATGATGGTAATACGGATTATCTGCAAGATAAGTTAGATGAAAGTGAACAAAAAGGGAAAGATTTATATTATCAAGAGTTCTTAAAAAGTTTATTTTTTCAAGGGTTTGGTCAACGAGAAGAATTAAGAAGTGATGCAGTTAATCAATTAATTGGTAAGATTAAATATTTGAATGGGGGCTTATTTTTACCTCATTCTATTGAAGTGAAATATCAGGATAAAATTAAGATAGCGGATCTGGGTTTCACGGAAATCTTTAGTTTATTTTCTAGTTATACTTGGCATTTAGATGATAGACCAACGGGTAAAGATGACGAGATTAATCCTGATGTGTTAGGCTATATTTTTGAGAAGTATATTAACCAAAAAGAATTTGGTGCTTATTATACTCGTCCCGAAATTACTGAATATTTATGTCAGCGTACTATTGATAAATTCATTGTAACACAGGCTTCTAGCCTGTTATCTTCTTCTAACAACCAAGATGGTTGTGTTACTGATAATTTAGATAACAACATCTGTAATCTATTGTTAGATGATATTTTACCTAATCTTTCAATTTTAGATCCTGCTTGTGGAAGTGCGGCTTTTTTAGTCGCTGCTTTAAAGCATTTAATTAGTATTTATACCAGCATTTTTGATTATATTAAACAGTCTGGAGATGAAAAAAATAAAACCCGTTTACAAGAAATTATGACTCGTCATCCTTCTTTAGAATATTATATTAAAAAGCGTATCATTACCAATAATTTATATGGTATTGATATCATGGAAGAAGCGACGGAAATTGCTAAATTACGTCTCTTTTTAAGTTTAGTTGCTTCTGCGAAAACAGTGGATGATTTAGAACCCTTACCTAATATTGATTTTAATATTATGGCAGGTAATTCTTTAATTGGTTTAATTCGTGTTGATGGTAATGCTTTTGATAGTATTAGTAATAAAAAAAATAAGTCTTCAAATGTTAACGATGAAAGCACTCAAATTAATTTATTAGAACCTACTTTTATTCAAGGAAGTTTATTATCTCAGCTTGCAGCATCAGAATATGAACGTATTTTGAAAGAGAAAAATGAGAGTATTCGTAAGTATAAAGAACACGCTTTTTTGCAAGGAGAAGTAAAGGGAACGTCTCAAACTGATAGATTACAAATGTTGAGAGATCATATTGAAAAAGTTAACCGTGAATCTATCGCTAAGTTAAATCAATTATTATTAGATGAGTTTAGCATTAAGTTGGGGATTAAATATGAGGAAGTACAACTTAAAGGAAAAGCTAAAAAGCGTCTTTTAAATATTGCAGACATGGAAGCGTTAAAACCCTTTCATTGGGGTTATCATTTTGATGAGATTATTGATAGAGGAGGATTTGATATCATCATTACTAACCCTCCTTGGGAGATTTTTAAACCCCAAGCAAAAGAGTTTTTTGCAAGTTATAGCGACTTGGTGACTAAAAATAAGATGGATATTAAAACGTTTGAGAAACAACAGAAACAACTCTTAGAAAATGCTGAGGTTGCTAGTGCATGGTTAGACTATCAAAGTCAATATCCTCATGTGAGTTTATATTATCGCAGTGCGGAACAATATCTTAATCAAATATCAGTGGTAAATGGCAAAAAACAGGGAACAGATATTAATTTATATAAGTTATTTTTAGAACAAACGTTTAATTTATTACAATCTCATGGACGTTGTGGAATTATTATTCCTACAGGAATTTATACAGATTTAGGGACAAAACAACTTAGAGAAATGTTATTTTCTCAAACTGAATTAGGAAAATTATTTAGTTTATCAAATGAAAGATTTATCTTTGAAGGGGTTGATCATCGCTTTAAATTCTGTTTATTAGATTTTGAAAAAGGAAGTCAAACTTCTTCTTTTAAAGCTATCTTTCGCATAGATCCTAGAGAAGCAATAAGAAAGGAAGAATTAGGTCAATTTCTTAATGATGAATCGAAATTAGTTGATATTGATATTAATCTCGTTCGTCAATTATCCCCTGATTCTATTTCAGTGATGGAGTTTAAAACAGATTTAGATATTACTATCGCTAAAAAGATGAGTCAGTTTCCTTTATTGGGGGAACAAATAGAAGACACATGGAATTTAAAATTAACCTCAGAATTTCACATGACTAATGATAGTCATTTATTTAAAACTGAACCAGCAAAAAGAAGATTACCTTTATATGAAGGAAAAATGATACATCAATTTACTCATAATTATGCACAACCTCGTTATTGGATAGATGAAGCAGAAGGAAGACAAACTGTATTAGGTAAAAAAGGCGTTGATAAGGGTCAAATATTAGATTATCAGTGTTATAGATTAGCTTATCGTGCTATTGCAAGGAATACAGATCAAAGAACTTTAATTTTTTCAGTAATTCCACCCTGTTTTACTGGTAATTCTCTAAATATTTCAGAAAGTTTAGAGCATAAATATCAATTATTGTGTGTTTCTTTTCTTAATTCTTTTCTAGTTGATTGGTTGTTAAGACAAAAAGTATCAGCTAATATTAATATGTTCTATATTTATCAATTACCCGTTCCCAGACTAACAGAAAAAGATGCTTATTTTAAGGAAATTGTAGAACGTGCAGCTAAACTAATTTGTACGACCCCAGAATATGACGAATTAGCCCAAGAAGTCGGGTTAGGTAGTCATAAAAATGGTGTCACCAGCGAAACAGAAAGAGCCAAATTACGGGCAGAATTAGATGGAATGATAGCCCACTTATACGGGTTAAATGAAACAGAATTTAGTCATATATTAAACACCTTTCCCATTGTTGCTGAGGAAGTTAAACAAGATGCTTTGATGGCGTATCGAGAATATTTTGTTCTACCGAACTTAATCTGCTAAACTAATAATTAATACCAAATCCGGTTATTAAAGTAGGTTAACGTAGAGACGTTGCCTGCAACGTCTCTACGGGGTTTTGTCTTTAGAGTTAAAGTCTATTATTCAGCAAACCCTAATTAACTATGCTCCCATGCCTGAATATTGTTTTAATCCTAATTTCCATAACCAACGATTAAGAATAGCAAAAATTACTATCCAACCGAACATAATCAAAAAACCACTCATTATATTAACCGGAAAATCAAGCAATAAAGCCACAGGAAAATAAACAGTATAAGGAAAAGGTGTCCACATAACAATATCACGGACAGTAGAGGGAAAAACATCTAAAGGTGCCGCGATCCCTGATAAAAATATATCAAATAAGAACCAAAATTGTTGAATAGCAGTTGCTCTTTCTGTCCAAAAAGCACCCATGGCAAAGGTATATTGAATTAAAAATCGTAAAGTAAAAGCCATTACCATCGTCATTAAACATAGAAGAATATTGAGGATATTGGGTATCCAAAAAGCTTGGGGATAAAGAGCAAAAAATAAAACTGTGAGAAAAATAGCTAAAGGAAGACGAGTAAATTTTTCAGCAATATGTCTAGCTATATGATGCCATGCCGGATCAAAAGGTTGTAATAATTTAAAAGATAATTTTCCTTCAATAACTTCTTTTTCAAAATCCCAAATCACCCAAACATTAGTAAATTGACGAATTTGGAAAACAGCAAAAAAATAACGAGCAAATTCCGTCGCACTTAAGACAAACTTTCCCCCTTGGGCAGCCTCTACCCAAACCCCCATTAAAATAATAGGCAGGGAACCCGATAAAACCCATAAAAAAATTTCTGCCCGATACTCTAACATATTGGCATAATAAACCGAAAGAATAGTCAAGACTTTTTTAATAAACCACTTCATAGTTAAAAACAATCTAGAGGAGATATAATAATAATAAGTAGAGTCATTCATAAAGTAGTCAAATATACGGTTAATCTCCTTAGATAACTTTTACACTTCATCAAGATAGTCCTTTCCACATTTTATTGAGGAGATGGTAAACTTTAACCCCAAGTTATCTAAATCACAAAAGTCAATCAACCCAATCATCGTTTAATCAAAGCCTAGCAGATGAAAGCAACCTTACTTACTCCTACGGGGAATAATAACTCACCCACCAAATTACCATCCGCCTTAAATAAAGTAGAAGACGAGAATGGGACAAATACTGTCCCAGAAAGTGGAAAGGGGAGTCAATGTCTATCCTTGGGGAAACTAGCACAAAAGCTACAACAAACCTTAGAATCTCACCGTGGTGAGCGTCATATCGTCGTTATCCAAGATTTTCCTGATCCTGATGCCCTTTCTAGTGCCTGGGCTTATCAATTGATGGCTCAGCCTTATGAGATTGAATGTGATATCGTTTACGCAGGTACCCTTTCTCACCAAGAAAATATTGCCCTTGTCAGACTGACAGGTTTACCCGCCAAACGGTGGAGTGTCAGCACCCTAAAAGAGCGGGATCTCTCCATTTATCAAGGTTGTGTCTTAGTAGACTCTCAGGGCAATACCAGCCAATTAATGCCCTATGTTAAACAGGCAAAAATCCCCATTGTGATCGTGGTAGATCATCATACACAACAGGGTAACATCAACGCCGAATTTATGGATTTGCGTCCCAAAATTCGCGCCACCGCCACCATTATCGCCCAATACCTACAAGCAGGGCTATTAGACTTTAATAGTAATAACCCCACTCATGTCAAGTGTGCTACAGCGTTGATGCACGGTATTCGCTCTGATACCAATGGGTTATTACAAGCACAGGAAGAAGACTTACTCGCTGCGGCCTATTTATCCCGTGTTTATGATCCCCAATTACTCAATTCAGTGCTACAATCAGCGCGATCGGGTCGGGTAATGGATGTGATCGAGCGATCGCTGAAAAACCGTTTCATTCAAAACAATTTCTCCATTGCGGGGGTGGGTTACTTAAGATATGAAGATCGAGATGCCATTCCCCAAGCAGCCGATTTTCTAGTAACTGAAGAGAATATTCACACCGCCTTGGTTTATGGTATTATCCATGACCAAGAGCATGAAATTGAAGTAGTGATCGGTTCTTTACGCACCAATAAACTCACCCTAGATCCCGATGAATTTCTCAAAGAAGCTTTAGGAAAAGATGCTCAAGGGCGTTATTATGGTGGCGGTAGAGAGATGGCTGGTGGCTTTGAGATTTCCATGGGCTTTTTTGGCGGCGGCAATGATGACAGCGATTATACTAAGTTGAAATGGGAATTAGTAGATGCCCAAATTAAACAAAAACTCTTGCGTTTAGTTAATCCTAAAAATCAAGTCATTCATGCTTAGATTTTCATAAAATTCTCACAAAAAACATACTTTAGGATTTAGAAAAATTGGCTACCTATTTGGGGAGCTTTTAAGGTTTTTAGCAGGGCTATTTCATTCTTTTGAAATGCTCGTAGGCTGAAGCCTGGAGCGATAGGAACGAAGCCTGCCTAGGCAGGCTCAAATATTAATAATTTGTCGGAATAGCCCGCGCAGGCGGGCTTTGTTCCTATAGCCCAACCCTTTAGGGTTAGGGCTGAAATATGACTTGAACAATCTGTGTTACCCTCAGATTTAAGTGGGGAAAGGTGGGGGAGACGAGGGAATTATCATCATTAAACTGGTTTACTTGGTATTCCCCATCAATTAAATTGAACCATAATTCACCTCTTTAGCTGGTTACTATATTTTAGCAGGAGGCAGGAGGCAGAAGATAACTAATGAGATGATTTCGGAGAAGACTGAGGGGGAAAACTCGCAATTAAGAGAAAAACAATACCAATATTAATAAAAACATCAGCAAAATTAAACACCGGAAAATTAATTAAACGAAAGTCTAAAAAATCTACCACATAGCCAAACAAAAAACGATCCAACCCATTGCCTAATGCACCGGATAAAATAAAACCATAGCCTAATTGTTCCGTTACCCTCATTTTTTCTCCCCACCAAGCAAAAGACATTAATGCTAAACTCACCCCTAAAGAAAGCCAACGCAACCATTTAGCTCCTCCGGTAAAAAAACTAAAAGCTGCCCCTGTATTAACGACATAGGTAATATGAAAAACCCCTGACCATAAAGGTAAGGTATCTCCCATGTCAGGAAATGATTGTACTACCCAATATTTAGTGATTTGATCGATAATTAAACCCACCAAACCTACTAGCCAAAACCACCGATTTTTTTTCATAAATCTTCACCATCAATGGGATTTTTCTTGAGCCTTAGTTTATTTAGATTTAGTTAATAAAATAAAATTTGACGTAAAATAAAAGCAATAATTGCCATGGCACAAACAATCACAAATTGACCAGGAATAGGCTGTACAGAATAATTAATAATCATCTCGAATAGACTGTTATGAGGAACAGTTATAGGGCTTAAAAAAGACAAACCAACTAAATAAATTAAGCCACAAAGATGAATCACTAACAACCCACTCAGTCCACCGATGGCCAAAGATTCTAATTTTGTCCTAGTTTGAAATGCCATCCAACCACAAAGCCAAGCCCCAGGCATAAAGCCTAAAATATAACCAAAACTTGGTTGCTGCCAATAATCTAAACCCCCGCCTTGAGCAAAAACAGGATGCCAAAATAGCCCTAAAAATACATAGGCAACTTGAGCGAGTAACCCCGCATTTTTCCCTCCCATACACCCCGTTAGGAGTACAGCCCCAACTTGAAACGTGACCCCAAGGGGTAAAGGATGAACCCCTTGTTCTGACCAAGTCCAGGGCATATTAGTAACGAAAGCTTCAACAAAGGTGCTGAAAACTGTTAATAATAAGCCGATTATCGCCCAAAGAAATTCATTGGCAAAAGACACCGTTGATGAGGATTTTTGATTAGTGAGCGGTTTTGTTCGTTTGCGTTTGATATTCACCAGGAATTGGAGCTTCACCCCCGTGCAGTCCTAAAGATTCTAGCATTGCGTGATCTTTTTCTGGGGGTTGTCCCAGGGTTGTAAGGTAATGTCCAATCAGCATAGCATTAATTCCTGATTTTAACCCTAGACTCTGTAATTCTCCCATAACAGCCTCTCTGCCCCCGGCATACCGGAGAATTTGCTCAGGTAGGATAAAGCGGAAAATGGCGATCGCCTTCAATGCCTCAAAGACATCTAATTTTGGTAAATGGCCCAAAGGGGTTCCTTCTCTGGGGTTGAGGAGGTTAATGGGAACGGAGTCTACTTCTAATTCCCGTAAGGATAAAGCGAGATCTACCCGATCTTCCCAGGTTTCTCCCATGCCCATAATACCGCCTGTACAGGCTTGTATTCCGGCAGCTTTGAGGTTTTTGACGGTTTCCACGCGATCGCCCCAGCTATGGGTGGTTACGATGTCGCTGTAGAAGTTTTCTGAGGCTTCTAGGTTATGGTTATAACGGGTAACTCCTGCTTCTTTCAGTTCCTGTGCTTGTTCTAAAGTAACTTCTCCCAAGGCGCAACAGGGCTTAATATTGGTTTCGCGGGTTATTTGTCTTACTGTTTCTAATATTTGCTCAAATTCCCCTGATTTCGGGCTACTATACTTTGGCCCCCGTCCCTGACTGACTAAACAAAAGCGTTTTGCTCCTGCTTCTTCTGCTGCCTTTGCTTGGGCGAGAATTTCCTCTGAAGATTTTAACCCATAGATGGGGGAGTCTTCCCCTTGATGATGGACTGACTGGGAACAAAAACGGCAATTTTCCGAACAATTACCCGATTTAACGTTAATAATGCTACATAAATCCACCACATTACCGCAACAGGCTTGACGAATTTGATCTGCTGCTTCACACAATAATAAAATGTTGTCTTTGCCTTCTATTTGGGTGAGGGTTAAGGCTTCAGTTTTGTTGAGGCGATCGCCATTGATAATTCTTTGTACAATTGATTGTAACCAGTCCTTTAATTGGGCTGTTTCTTGCGGTGGGGACTGAGTTAGAGGGGGTGAGACGGATATTTGAACCACGATAGTCTTACCTGATGCTGTTTAGAATCATGTGCATTGTATCATTTTAGGGATTTTAACTAGGGTTAACAGCAAGAAATCTTTAGGAATCAAGATACAATGACTATAGAAGATGATCGCAATTCAACCATATAGATAATGTCCAACACACCAATACAAGTAACAACGGATCTGGGTCAAGTCTTAGGACAAATAAATCAGAAGCTTGACAAGATAGATGCGCGTCTTAATAATTTGGAAGTGGGGCAAGCTCGTTTAGAAGAAAAAGTAGAAAGTATTGATAAACAATTAACAATGATTGATAAAACAATTGACAAAATTGAGTTAGAACAAAAAACGTTAACCACAGATATTGCTGATTTAAAAGGAGCTAAATCTTTAATAATTCCGATTGTTGTTGCTGTATTAACCAGTTTGATGACTCTTTTAATTAGGGCGATTCCCAGTCCATAAAAATTATAAAATAAACAACAGAACCGCTATGGATAACCGATAATTAAAGTAAGTCCTCTAAAGGCAATTGGGGAAGATCTAAAAACACTATCTAATTGGAGAATAACATTATGTCTACTGTTACTGAATCTGACATCAAAGAATTAAAGGATTTGATCAATAGTCGTTTTGATCGGTTAGAAAAAGAAGTGAGTGATGTCAGGGTAAGCTTGGGCAAAGAAGTAAGTGATTTAAGAGTAAGTTTGGGCAAAGAAGTCAGCGATTTAAGGGTAAGCTTGGGCAAAGTTGAAGGCAGTTTACAGAATCAACAGCAATTTGTTCAAAAAATCCCAGATTTAGCAGAAAAGGTAGGAGAACTGAAAAACTGGCGACAAATTGTTATTATTGTTTTAACTGCCCTCATTAGTGGTTCAGTAACTTGGGTAATTCGAGGGGGAACTCTCAAACCTTAATAGCAACAGCGTAACTATCATCATTCAAATAGAGAAACTAATAACCACAATTATGCTATTTAATCAAATTCTCAACGATACTGATAAAAAATGGAAACCCATCATCAAAGCATTAGAAACAGCCATCGGCAAAGATGGGGTAATTCGTCGCAAAGAAGAACTTTTAACCTATGAATGTGATGGGTTGACTAGCTATCGTCAACGGCCTGCAATTGTTGTTCTTCCTCGCACCACTGAAGAAGTGGCCGCGGCCGTTAAAATCTGTCATGATTATCAAATTCCTTGGGTTGCGAGAGGCGCAGGAACAGGGTTATCCGGTGGTGCTTTACCTGTAAAAGATTGCGTCTTAATTGTAACAGCCCGTATGAACCAAATTCTTGATATTGATTTAGAAAATCAACGGGTAATTGTGCAACCTGGTGTGATTAATAATTGGGTAACACAAGCGGTTAGTGGGGCGGGTTTTTATTATGCTCCTGATCCTTCAAGTCAAATTATTTGTTCAATTGGCGGCAATATTGCGGAAAATTCTGGGGGTGTTCATTGTTTAAAATATGGGGTAACAACTAATCATGTTTTAGGCTTAAAATTAGTGGTTCCTGATGGGTCAATTATTGATGTGGGGGGTAGCATTCCTGAGATGCCTGGGTATGATTTAACGGGGCTATTTGTGGGTTCTGAAGGCACATTAGGTATTGCCACAGAAATCACTTTAAAGATTCTGAAAACCCCTGAAGCAATTTGTGTCTTATTAGCGGATTTTACCAGTGTAGAAGCAGCCGGACAAGCAGTAGCTGATATTATTAGTTCAGGGATCATTCCTGCGGGGATGGAAATTATGGATAATTTCTGTATTAATGCGGTGGAAGATACGGTTAAAACGAACTGTTATCCGAGAGATGCGGCGGCTATTTTATTAGTAGAATTGGATGGGTTACAGATAGAAGTCTCCGCAAATAAAGAAAAAGTTGCTCAAATTTGTCGTCAAAATGGATCACGAGAAATTACCTCAGCCAATGATTTAGAAACCCGTTTAAAATTGTGGAAAGGGAGAAAGGCGGCCTTTGCTGCGGCGGGAAATATTAGCCCTAATTATTTTGTACAAGATGGGGTTGTTCCTCGCACACAATTAGCCAATGTTTTAGAAAGAATTAACCAATTGGGTAAGGAACATGGTTATCGTATTGCTAACGTTTTTCATGCAGGAGATGGCAACTTACATCCTTTGATTTTATATGATAATTCTATTCCAGGACAATGGGAAGAAGTGGAAGAATTAGGGGGAGAAATTCTTAAATTGTGTGTGGAATTAGGAGGCAGTTTATCCGGTGAACACGGTATTGGGGCTGATAAAAATTGTTATATGCCCTATATGTTTAATGAGGTAGATTTAGAGACAATGCAATGGGTGAGAAATGTCTTTAACCCTGATAATTTAGCTAACCCTGGTAAATTGTTTCCTACTCCTCGTACTTGTGGAGAAGCTGCTAATGCTAAAATGGCCAAGTTTAAAGGTGTAAATTTATATTAATATTTATCAAATTATATAAGGGCGAATGGTATTCGCTCCTACGGTTTAATTACTATCAAATAACTATATGATTCGTATTTATACACAGAAAGAAATAGGTCAAAAATGGTTAAATAACTATCAAACTTTTTCACCTATTTTTGCTTGTATTTTAGGCTTTACTGAGACTGGTTTAATACCAGGAATTTCTGCCGCAGGAGCAACCCCTGAAGCGAGGAAATATACAGCGATCGCTGATGCTGAATTTTTAATCAATGGCATACAATCTCATTATCAATATCCTCTACCCTCTTTAAATGAAGGGGTTTCTCCTGTTTTTATTACTCGCGCTGTGGTGGAATCTTTAAACATTCCAATATACTTATTCAATGCAGGATTACTTTATCTTCCTTCTGTTCCTTATATCGATTTAGGGGGCATTCCTGCTAACTGTTTAACGACTGGAAATGCCTTGCCTTTAGACATAGTTTATCATCTCTTTCAAAAAGGTTTAGACTGGGGAAAAAATCTAGGAAATAATACACAAAAACAATATTTAATTCTTAGTGAATGTGTGGTTGGCGGAACCACAACTGCTTTAGCAATTCTCACAGGATTAGGCATTCAAGCAACAGGAAAAGTTAACAGTAGTCATCCTAATTGTAACCATCAACAAAAAGAATTAATTGTTAAAAAAGGACTAGAAAAAGCTAATTTAAACACCATTAATCCCTTTAAATTAGTAGCTGCTATCGGTGATCCAATGCAAATTGTTGTAGCAGGAATGGCTATCGCAGCAAGTCAAACAACGGGCGTTTTATTAGCAGGAGGAACCCAAATGTTAGCGGTTTATGCCCTCATTAAAGCGATTCTTAAAAGTGACCAAAATAAAGCTGATTTAGAGAATATTGTGGTCGGAACAACCCGTTGGGTAGCAGAAGATCCCACAGGGGATACAGTCGGGTTAGCAGAGTCGATTGGCGATGTTCCCCTATTAGCAACTCAACTCAGTTTTACTCAGTCTTCTTATCCTCAATTACAAGTATATGAACAGGGTTATGTTAAAGAAGGGGTAGGGGCTGGAGGAGCGGCGATCGCGGCTCATTTATCTTATCATTGGACTCAGGAAAAGTTATTATTAGAAATTGAAACTTTATTGCAAAAATTTTCCAAAAGTTTGTAGGGGCGAACGGCCGTTCGTCCCTACTAATTATGAATAAAAATGATGGGAATTAAGCCAAGAATAGCCAAAGAAAGTAACAAAAAAAAGCTTTGTCTTCCCGTCGGTTGATCGCCGAAACTCATGGCATAGATCCCTTTAATTAAATTATTACTAGCCGCAGCAATTAAAATCGCCCCACTTGCGACAGATAAAGACGTAGATTGACCGGCTGATTGAGTAATTCCTAAAATGAAGGGATCGACATCTGTTACTCCCATAATTCCCCCCAAAACATATAATCCACTACTCCCTAAATACAACGCGGTATAATGGGTAACAATGACCATAACCACAAATAAAAAAGCAAACAAAAAAGCTGCTTTTAATTCTAAAGGATTTCGAGCAGAATAACTTTTTTTTTCTTCAGAAGGTGTTACATTTGTATCTTTTTTTGATGACCAAAACCATCCAACTACTACCGCAACTACAGCCAAAAAGCCAAAGGGTAAAGTTAATTCTTTCCCCAAATTCTGATTAAATAAATTAATAAGAATAGCTAATCGTATATACATGATTCCAGAAGCCATAAGAATTCCTCCTGCGTAGCGATGAGGGGAATGAGTGCGGGTTGATTGTTTAGCTAATGCTACGGTAGTTACTGTAGAAGAATAAGCCCCCCCTAAAAGGGCAATTAATGCAATACCGCCCCGATTTTTGAAAACCTTTTGTAACAGAAAACTGCCATAGGAAATGCTACTAACTGCTACTACAATTAACCAGGTTTTAAAGGGATTTATTTCAAATGTACCGAACGCTCGGTTAGGAAGAATGGGAAGAATAACTGCTGTCAGAAAAAGAAATTTAGTAAAAGTTAAGATATCTTCAGAAGAAAATCTATGAGCTAATCCTTCCAGCATTGATTTTAATTCTAGTAGCAGCAAGCTGATAATTACTAAAGTTGAAGCTATCCAAAATTGCTCATGATAGACTAATGCACCGACAACGTAGGTGGCTAAACCGGCCATTTCATTCGTTAACCCTGAGTCTTGAGAAGACTGCATTTTGTGCCAGTAAGACAACATCATTAAACCACCAATAACAGTAAAACCTGCGGCAAGAGGTAACATTTGTCCACTAGAAAGGGAGGCCATACTATAGCCAATTAATCCAATTAAAGGATAAGTACGAACCCCACCAAAAGAGTATTTACCAGAAATTAACTTCCATTCTTCTCGTTCTAAACCAATGAGAAATGAAAGAAAAAAAACTAGCAAAATTTTAAATACTTCAGGAGAAATTACGTTAGTTATTTGTGCAATCATATCTCCTCCTGTATTATTAAGTACATAATATTAAGACTTTTTCCGATCTCGACTTTGAGAGACTAATTGCTGAATACTCTCTATGGTAACAATTCGTCACTGAAAATCATCATTACCCCTAGCATCATCTTCAAACCATCGCTAAACTGTAAGATGATCTTGCTCACGCTCAACTTTCTGCTTATGAGATGGTCTATTTTTAAATCTCGGTTTTTACAACTCTTTTTAGCGACATTTTTTAGTATTGTATTGCTTAGTCATCCAATTTTTGCCTTTTCTCCTCCAAAACAGGAAATTCGGGGGGTTTGGTTAACCACCAATGACACCAATACCCTACTCGATCAACCCAAATTAGAAGAAGCGATCGCTCAATTAGCCCGTCTTAACTTTAATACCATATATCCCGTCGTGTGGAATTCAGGTTATGCTCTTTATCCCAGTGCGATCGCCCAAAAAGCGGGTATTCAACCCTTTGTCCATAAAGGGTTTCAAGGACAAGATCCCTTGACAGATTTAATCACAAAAGCCCATAATCAAGGCTTATTAGTGTTACCTTGGTTTGAGTTTGGGTTTATGGCACCTCCCACCTCAGAATTAGCCACCAAACACCCTCAATGGTTAACCCAAAAAAGAGATGGCACACAAACCACCATTAGTGCAGCCGGAGAAGTCGTTTGGTTAAACCCCTTCCATCCAGAAGTCCAAAAATTCATCACATCTTTAGTGATTGAAGTGATGAATTTATATGATGCAGATGGCATTCAATTTGACGATCATTTAAGTTTACCCAGTGAATTAGGCTACGATAAATATACCGTTAATTTATATAAACAAGAAACGGAAAAAGATCCCCCTGCTAACCCCAAAGATGAAGCCTGGTTAAAGTGGCGGGCTGATAAAATGACGGCTTATGTTGCCCAACTTAATCAAGCCATTAAAGCCAAAAAAAGTAATGCTATTTTTTCTGTTTCACCTAATCCTTATGACACCGCTTACAGTGGTTATTTACAAGATTGGTTAACCTGGGTAAGACAGGACATCATTGATGAAGTCCTTGTGCAAGTTTATCGGCCAGATTTAGCGAGTTTTGTCAAACAATTAGAAAAGCCAGAAATTCAAGAAACCAGGAAAAAAATACCAACAGGAGTCGGAATTTTAACAGGGTTAAGAAATCGGCCGATTGAAATAGAATTTATTCAAGAAAAAGTATTAGCTGCCAAACAATATGGATTAGGGGTTTCTTTCTTTTTTTATGATAGTCTTTGGAATTATGCACCTGAACCTGTTTCAGAAAGACAAGAAAAGTTTTTAGCTCTTTTTCCTTATCCTGCTGAACGGAAATTAGAAACTCCTCAACCCCCAGCCATTATTACCCCGGATCAACCAACAGAAAATACCACCAGAATTGATGATTTTACCCCCTATGAACCGGTTGAAACTATCGTCCCGGTGGAAAATAATATCCCTGATCAACCCACTGAAAACCCAATCATAATTGAAAATAATATCCCCGATAAACCAGCCGAAATTATCATCCCCGTTGAAACAGCAACCCCTAATCAACCCGTAGAGAATACCACCCTAATTGATAATTCTCCCCCTTATAATCCTTCAGAAAATATGCCCCCCGTTGATGGATTTGAACCCTATCAACCCCCAGAAGATATGCCTCCTGTTGAGGAATTTGAACCTTATAAACCCTAGGTGTCTGGTGGGCATTGCCCACCAGACAATAATCAGCAACTTATCTAACTTGAGCTTGACTTAAATCCACATTAGTTAAATCAACCTCACTCATGTTAATCTCAGTTAATTGAGCAGCAGCAAAATTTGCACGACTCAGATTAGCTCCAACTAAATAAGATAACTCTAGATTGGCATCACTTAAATTAGCATCACTTAAGTCAGCCCCAGTCATATTAATTTCTGTCAACTGAGCAGACGCTAAATTCCCATGATTCAAATTTGCTTTGACTAAATAGGATAAATTGAGATCAGCCCCGGTCAAATTGGCATAACTTAAATTCGCACCTTCCATATTAATTTCTGTCATTTGAGCCGAAGATAAATCCGCATGACTGAGATTAGCTTCTAACAAATAAGCAAAATGTAAATTGGCATTTTTCAAATTGGCATTTTGTAGATTAGACTTTTGCAAATTCACATCTTGTAGACGGGCATTTTCTAAGTTAGCACCCTCAAGATTGGCATAACTAAGGTCAGAATTAATGGCAGAAACTTCAGAAATAATTGTCTCCCCAACAATCCCGATAACGCCGGCCGCAATACCAAAAGGAAAAGGAGCCGCGATCGCACTTACTACCCCGCTAGCGATCGGGTTGCCACCGATAACCCCCACACCAAGAGAGGTGTTTAAGATAGGATTGCCATTCATAACCCCTGTGATCCCATCAGGAAGCCCCATAGGAATGCCAAAGGGCATAGCAGCAGATACTGCAGTTAAAGCAGCCGATGCGGTAGGATTGCCAGGATAATCTTGACTAAAATCTGTACTTGAGAGATCAGCACCTTTAAGGTTGGCTTCACCCATGTGAACCCCTCGTAGATAAGCACCGTTTAAATTAGCCCCTTCCAGGTTAATTCCTTTAAGATTTGCCCTTTCCCCATCATGGGCAGTCAAGTCAGCCCCTTGGAGGTTAGCCCCACTTAAATTGGCTTTTTCTAGACTCACGCCCCGCATTTGTGCGCCTTGAAGATTGGCATCGGTTAAAATAATCCCATCCATGTGTGCATGAACAAGGTTAACCCCTTCTAGATTAACGCCAGTCAAATTAACCCCATCGAGTTGAGCATTTACCAAATTAACGCCAGTCAAATTAACCCCATCGAGTTGAGCATTCATTAACTGAGCATCTTGTAAAATAGCTCCTTGCAGGTTGGCATTTTTCAGATTAGCACCTTGAAGATTAGCATTGTGCAAATTGGCTTGTTCTAAATTGACTCCTTCTAAATTAAGACCTTGAAGATCGGCATCTTCTAAGTCGCAACCGATACAAGCTCTTGTTTCCATTAATTGTTGTCGGGGAGTGAGGCTTTCTGCTCTCACAACAGTGCTTAAGGATAAAGAAGTTAATACAAGAAGTCCGACAATCGTTTTCATGATCTTTTCTATTTATTGTGATAACGTTAGATATTTGACTTAAAAAATGTCAAGGTAAAACAACAGAAAATTAAGGAAAATTTTACGAATACATTTCCATAAACTATCTGATAAATTTACGAGATCGACTCCTCACACCTGACTAAAAATAATGTATTAAGTCAGGTTTTCTATTTTGATTATGCCCGTCATAGTAACCATTGTTAAACAAAACTTTAAAAGTTTATAACTGTCAATATCTCTTAACTAAAAAACTTTATATTTCCTCAAAAAAAGACTTTGAGTAAAGGATTATATCAATTTCCCTCGGTAATTATCATGAATACAAGCTTTCAGTTTGGAAATCTTGACCCTTAAAATTTCCTTGAGAATGATTACCCATCCCTAAATTCCTTTTACTATAAATCTAAAAAACATTACATCTCTGGGAATGAAAAAAGTCCTTCAAACGTTTATCATCTGGCTACTCATCGGTTTGTTGGCTGTTACAGTGACTCCCTTTGTCATGGGGCAATCTACCTCGTCAGTCTCTGGGTTAGGTGATGTAGCTGTTATACTGGACGGCGAAACCCTATTTATGTTGAGAAAACCCCTAGGGGGAATCTCCTTGGAAAATCGTGCTAAAGGTACTAGCAGCAGATTGAAAGAGTTTGCTGAGGATGAAACCTTATCCCTTGATGATATTGACATTTATATTGGGGATACAGAGGGCATTGGTATTCCTGTCACTGCTGTTTCGGCTGGAAGTATCCCCCTAATAACGATTACGGAGGTAGATGCTAAAGCAGTGAATAAACCTCGTTCAGTATTAGTCACCGAATATGTAAAAATCATCAAGGATGCAGTTACTCGTTATCGTGAAAAACGCAGTTTTCAAAATGTAATTAGTGGACTGATCTTTAGTGTCGTTGCGACGATTATTCTCTTAATTCTTTTGTTTATTAATCAGAATGTCTTTACTAAAATCTATCAAAAATTAAAATTTTGGGGAACGACTTATATTCAAGCTGTTCGTCTCGGAAATTTTGAATTAATCAAGGCTAATCAATTAGATAATGTCATTCATTTAATTGCTCGTATCCTTCAAATAGGAATTATTTTAGGGCTACTAATTATTTACTTTCCTTTAGTTTTAAGCCAATTTATTTGGACAAAAAGTTTAGCTAATACTTTTTGGGATTATCTTTCAATTACTTTTCAAAGTGTTTGGCAAGCTTTTACCAACTATTTACCCAACTTATTAACTATTATTATAGTCGTTTTAATTGCTTGGTTTTTTCTGCGTTTATCTCAGTCATTTTTTAATGAATTAAGACAAGAAACTTTCTCTTTACCTGGTTTTTATCCTGAATGGGCTTTACCGACTTATCGCTTAGTAACTTCAGGAATTTTTGTCCTAGCTGCTGTTATTGTAATTCCTTTATTGCCTGGGTTTAATTCTCCGGCTTTTCAAGGAATTTCTGTATTTTTAGGCTTGCTTTTTTCCTTGGGATCGACTTCAGTCATTGCTAATGTGGTATCAGGGACGATTCTGATTTATACTCGTGCTTTTCGGGTAGGAGATTACATTACAATTGGTGAAATTTCTGGAAAAGTGCTAGAAACTACCCTGTTAGTTACTCGACTTCTTACGGCAACTAATGTGGTGATTAGTATTCCCAATTCGGAAATTATTACGACTTCTATTTCTAATTGGAGTTTCTCTTCAAAAGAATTAAATCTGCCTTTAATTGTCCGAACTCCCGTTTATTTAGGCTATGAAATTCCTTGGCAACAAGCTTATCATGCTCTCATGAAAGCTGCTGTGCAAACAGATGGTGTATCTGAGTCTCCCACGCCTTTTGTGGTTCAAGAATCTCTCAATGAAGTCTATGTTACTTATCAATTAAGTGTCTATATTAATTGGGAATATTTCAAAGGAAAAACCCTCAAGGAATTTGAAGAAGCCAGGTCAAAATTACACGAAAATATCCGTGATTGTTGTCAAGAAGCTGGTATAAGGGTTTTTGCCCCTAGCTATGAAGCTGATCCGACAAATTATGGCCCTGCAGCTACTGAGTGTGATTAATTTTTGAGTTCTTCAAGTACCCTCTCAATTATCTCGGAAGAAACGCGATCGCTAATCACAACCTTGCCAATTTCTGTGGGTAAAATAAAACGAACTTTGCCTGATTTTACCTTCTTATCTAACTGTAAACTTTCTAAGACTTCTGCCGTATTTAACGTCCCTGGAATGGTAACAGGTAAAGCTGTTTTTTGGATTAATTGTCCTTGAAATTCTGCTTCTTTTTCTGTCCACATTCCCAAGTTTACCGCAATTTTTCCCGCAGCCATCATGCCCATAGCCACCCCTTCCCCATGATTAATCGTGCCATATCCGGTTAAACTTTCAATGGCATGACCAATGGTATGGCCATAATTTAAAATGGCTCTTAATCCCCCTTCTTTTTCGTCTTGACTGACCACATCAACCTTAGCCTGACAAGAACGGGTAATAATAATTTGCAGTAATTCTTGACTAAAATTCTCTAAATTATCTAAGGTTTCAGCTTGTTCTAATTGCCGAAATAAATCTCGATCCCAGATTACCCCATACTTGATGACTTCTGCCATTCCTGCCCGAAATTCTCGCACAGGTAATGTCTTTAAAACAAGGGGATCAATAAACACTAAACGGGGTTGATAAAAAGCCCCAATTAAGTTTTTTCCTTGGGGATGATTAACCCCCGTTTTGCCCCCAATGGAAGCATCTACCATTGCTAATAAAGAGGTGGGAACCTGGACAAAATTTACCCCTCGTAACCAGGTAGCTGCGGCAAATCCTGTCATATCGCCAATGACTCCCCCACCAAGGGCTAAGAGAGTTGAAGACCTTTCTAAACGATGTTTGAGGGCAGTATCATAAACCTGGGCAATACTGTCTAGGGTTTTGTAAGTTTCTCCCGCGGCAATGAAATGGGTAAACACCTCAAACCCTGCTGTTTTCAGAGAATTTGCCACGACTTCCCCATAATGAGCAAAAATATCGGGATTAGAAACAATGAGAATTTTTTGCCCCAAATTCAAAGACGCGAGACGATCTCCTAAATGGGGGAGAGATCCAGCCGCGATCGCAATCTCGTAACGGGTGTGGGGTAAAATAACCGGAATAACAGCAGACATAGGTTTAGATTATGGGGTCTGATCAGAAGTACAATAGCAAAGAATCAACCTGATTAGGAGTATTAACCAAAATGTCTGGATTTGTTGTCGCTGCCTTTGCAGGATATTTAATCGCTTTTACAGGGATCGCCCTAGGTTTGTATTTTGGTCTACGCACCGCCAAAATTATTTAGTTGCCTAAAATGGTGGGTTAGGACGGATTTTGAGATTTCTGTTACAACCTAGCTTTTAACCGTCTAACCCACCCAACACCTAATTATTATCATGAAATCTTAAAAAAAGTAACGCTAAATTATACAAAATTGACGCTAAATTATACATGAACTTATACATCCCCGCGAATGTTCAAACAGAGACTTTTTCCTTTGACTTTTCTCATTTTGAAACACCTAATAATGGTGTTCCCTGTGCTGCTGGTGGCGTTCAACCTTGTCCTGATTTGGTTTCCTTCCTCAATAATGGTGCATCCGAGCAAACCATCAATATTGGTGGAGACGATTATAACCTTGTCATTACTGGTTTCCTAAGCAATGGTACAGTTGTTAGTGACTTTCTTACCCTAGAAGGTGTTGCTAATAGTGCTATTCTTCAAGGTAAATTAGTTTCTACAAGTATGCAACCAGTTCCAGAACCTCTAACCATTTTGGGTGCTAGTGCTGCCGTTGGTTTTGGTGGCTTGTTTAAGCGCAAACTTGCCCAGAAAAAAAATACTAAAGCTTAGTTTTAACTGAAAATATAGCAGATTTGGACTAGGTGTGAGGTAGGGGCATAATATTTTATGCCCCTACCGTCTTTTGATGAGCAGCGATCGCTGCTCATCAAAACAGATAAAATCCCATTCCTGCATTTTTTGGACTTAATATGACAAAGTTATACAAAATTAACGCTAAGTTGTACATGAAGTTATACACCCTATCAATATAATCTTTGGTGTGTGGCAATTTTGCAAATTCGGCTTGATGAAACCACATCGCAAAACATATTACTGATCAAAGATAGGGTTAACTCGATGATAAACACCAAAGCGATCATATATAGCTCGATTGCAGCTACATTACTGGCTGGAAACGCAGCACAGGCACAATTAACCCAAGGAGAACTCCCCGCAGGTAAGCCCACCAGCATCATGCAGTCGGGTAGTGTCACAAGAGACGGAGTGACAGTAGGTTTCGACTACAACCTATACGCTCTCGAAGTAGATGGTTCAGATGTTTACTACGACATTCTGGGGCCATTCTATGTCAACTTTGAAGCTCCAGTAGGTCAGCAAGTTGTTCAAGGACCCGCTCCAACCAGTGCTATGTTTGACTATGTACAATACAATTCTCTGTATGCAGTTTTAGATCCCAGTGGTTCTTTTGATGCTAGTTTTAGAGATTTTGGGGGCCCAAGTAACTTCACCCAAACATTTACTTTTTCTTCCTTTGAGCCGACTATCACAGGATTGGTTAATTTCTCTGGTTCTCTATCAGGAGGTATGACAGATCTAGCTGGTAATGGTGTAAGTATCACACCGTACAATCAAGCATCAACAGTTCTCATTAAGCTCTATGATATTAACAACAACCTAATATCCACTCTGGGGCGGGGTGATACCGCTAGTGGTTCAGGTTTAGGTGCGGCAGCATCTTATGGCTATGGGCCTTTCAACAGCGCCCCCAGTTTAGCAAACTGCGGAACCGCTGGTTGCGGAAAAGTAGAAATTGAACTCTCCTTTACTGGTTCAGGTGGTGGTGATAGCTATGCCCTGACTGGTGGTTATTTTGTAGAGCCTGTGCCTGAACCTCTGACTATTTTGGGTGCTGGTGCTGCCGTTGGTTTTGGTGGCTTGTTTAAGCGTAAACTTGCTCAGAAAAAAAATACCAAAGCTTAGATTAAACTGAAAATACGGCATTTTTAAGCTACTTTATGTAGGGGCATAAAACTTTATGCCCCTATAATCTTAAGTCAAACAAGGTTCAATGGTAGCAATTACGGATTGGGCCAAAGCATCCAAATTATAACCCCCTTCTAAGCCAAACAAAATCCGAGGGGTAAGGGTTAATAAATATTGGGTAAAGATGCCATAATCAGAGGATTGTAAGTCAATACCTGCTAAGGGATCAGCTTGATTTGCATCATAACCCGCACTAACAATTAATAAATCCGCTTGAAAGGCTTCTAACATCGGCATCACTTGAGTTTCAAAGGCCGTTTTATATTCCTTGATGGTACTTCCTGCTTGCATGGGAATATTCAACACATTATGATATTTTCCGCGATCGCTTTCCTTTCCGGTGCCTGGATAACAGGGAAATTGATGTAAGGAACAATAGATAATGTTAGGATTATTCTCGACTAGGGCTTCTGTTCCATTGCCATGATGTACGTCCCAATCAACAATGGCAACCCGATTCACTGAAGGTTGTTCTAGGGCATAATGAGCAGCGATCGCCCCATTAGAAAACAGACAAAATCCCATTCCTGTCTCTTTGATGGCATGATGGCCAGGGGGACGGGCCAAGACAAAGGCCGGATGATTAGTATTTAAGACAGTATCTATCCCATCTAACCAAGCATTAACTGCGAGTAAGGCCACCTCATAACTTTGGGGAGAAACAGGGGTATCGGGATCTAAACTACCACCCCCTTTCTCGGCTAAATATTTAACCCGTTCAAGATAAGCTCTGGTATGGATTTTTTCAATAAAAGGGATCGGATCTCGTTGAGCGATCGCAGTAGGGAGTTGCCATTGTAGGCGATCGCCCCAAGATACATTTTTTAAGGCATTGACAATGGCGGTAAGTCTTTCTGGACATTCAGGGTGAAAGCTTCCCGTATCATGTTGAAGAAACTCGTCTGAATAGATGATTTGAAACATCTCTAAATTGCTAAGCATTTAATCACTAAGGCTACCTCAACATTAACAGGATTGTTGAACAGGAACGGTAATCAATCTGTATCTTCACCTACCATTTCATCCCTTTCCAATCGCTTTTTATGACGAGTCAGACGGGCAAGATGTTCTTGTAACAAATTAAGAACTTCTGTGGCAATAGAAATAATTTGATTGACAGTAAATCCAGCTTGTGTTAGCTCTTTAAAGAAAGATTTCGCCACAATTTTTGCTAACTTAGAAGGATTAGGATGAATGGTCATAGTTTCTGGGATCTCTTGTTCTACCAAGTCCCTCACCACTGCTAATTCCACAAATTTAGAGCGAAGGATCGTTTGTAATTGGGAAATTTGGAGAGATTTTCCCACAAACAAAGCAAAGGTTTCCATTAATTTTAAATCTTCTTGATTAAAACTCTTTCGAGTCAGGGGACTACTCACATTAATCACCCCAACCACCCGCTTTGATAAAATAATTGGGGCAGAAATTAAACTTTTATTATCATCATCATACAAAAAACGGGCTACAGAGGCAAATTGAGATTGCTGAATATCTTCAATTAATAAAGCCTTTCCCGTAGCCGCCACATAACCCGCTATTCCCTCATTCAGTGGGGTGATTTCCTGGTAAGCAGATGGGGGTAAATTACCGTAATGAATAAACACTCTTAAAGAAGAATCAAGGCGAGAAATATCTTCATCATCCGCTAGTAACATAATAGAACATCGCCGAGTTTTGAGGATTTGTGCCGTAAGATTTGCTACTTCTTGCAAACTATCTTCAAAATTATTAGGTTCTTCTAACAAATTAGAGATGCCAACTAACCGAAAGATGAAATTTGGATCATAGTTCATCTGCATGGCAATATTAACTCAGAAGTTCGTTTTTATGGCAATTCCTCTGACCATACCTAGTGTAACAACTTTTCGGAATTGACACATCAGTAAAATTTCTTTTCGGGGAGTCATGTTAGTTTGACTGAGATTTTGGGGAACCTTATAACTATAGCTCCTTACTCTCGATGAATCGTGATGAGTAATGCCTCAGAAGTCCGTCACCTGCTAGTTGTCGCCGATCAGAAATCAAGACGTATTGTTTCCTTAACGGACAATACCTATTCCATCGGTCGAGATCCTAATAGTAATATTTTGTTATATGATCGCCAAGTGTCTCGCCATCATGCCACCTTATTGCGAGTTACTGATCACCAAAGTGAACAACCTTGTTATCGCATTATTGATGGTAATTTACAAGGGAAAAGAAGTACCAATGGTATCGCCGTTAATGGAAAATATTGTCTTTCCCATGAGTTAAAACCAGGGGATCTCATTCGTTTTGGCAATAAATCCCAAGCCAATTACCATATTATTGCTAATTCGGCTGAACTTGATTCATTAAAAGATTCCGATCAAGATAGTCAATTACTTGAGGAGTCTCTAGGATTAGACGATTTTCCTTCCGATGCAGGAATGCTCGCCCTCGATGAGCTTTTTCTAGAGGATGATCCCGATGAACCCCAAACTATGGCCTTTAAAAAAACGGTCGATCCCAAGGGAATAAATTACCTCAAAAATGTCTCTTCTCTAGCGGATTCTAATCCTAATCCTATCATTGAAATAGATTTACAAAGCAAGATTACTTATCTTAATGCTGCGGCTAAAATGAAGTTTTCCGATCTGTCCCAATTGCAATTAACCCATCCCATTCTTCAGGGACTTGGGGGGGGTAAATCTTCCCAAGAGGGAACTTCTTTTGTCCGAGAAGTCCAAGTCGAGCAAGCATTTTTTGAACAGCATATTCATTATTTAACAGAAAATCAATCGATTAGAACCTATCTTTTTGAAATTACTAAATATCGAAAACGGGAAGCCAAATTAAATGCAGGTAAAGATCGCTATCGTCTTTTTGTGGAACAAGCAACAGAAGGCATTTTAGCCATCGATCTCGAAACCAAACATATTATTGAAGCGAATCAAGCTTATTGTCATCTCTTAGGCTACACCAGTGCAGAAATTATTGGGATTAGTCTTTATCAACTCATTGAAACAGAACGAGAAATTCTCACTGAACAATTGCAGACTGTCACTCCAGAAACTCCCTATATCATTAAAGAATCTCTCCATCGTCATCAAGATGGTTCCTTAATTCCTGTTGCTGGAAAAATTAGTTTGACTACCTATCAAGGACAGGAAATTTTCTGTTTTGTTGTCCGTGATATTCGGGAACGGAAGCAGGAAGAAGAACAACTCCAATATCAATTATTACATGATCCTCTAACTAATTTACCCAACCGGGAATTATTTAACCAACAATTGGCGGTGGCCTTAGCTCATGCCGAACGTCATCAGCATCTGTTAGCGGTTATTTTTATTGATATTGACTCCTTTACTCATATTAATAATACCCTGGGTCATTCTATCGGCGATCGCGTCCTCCAAAGCTTTGGAGAAAGACTAAGTTCCTGTGTTCGAGGTGGAGATACTGTCACTCGTTGGGGAAGTGATGAATTTGTTTTATTACTACCACAAATTAAAAATACAGAGGATACCGTAAAATTAGTCCAACGGATTTTTGAAAATCTACAACGTCCTTTTATTATTGATGATCATCGACTGCAAATTAAATGTAGTGTGGGTATTGCTATTTATCCTCAAGATGGGGACAATGGGGAAACATTGCTGAAAAATGCTGATGCGGCTCTCTATCGCACCAAAGAACAAGGACGAAGCCATTATCAATTTTATAGTCCCAATTTAACCGCAGAAGCTGAGGTTTTATTGCGTCTTGAAGGGTTGCTACATCAAGCATTAGAGAAAAAACAGTTTCATCTCCATTATCAGCCTCAATTGCGCTTAAATACAGGGCAAATTGTGGCAATGGAGGCTTTATTGCGTTGGGAAAGCCCGGCTTTTGGTCTAATTATGCCCCAAAAATTCTTACCCCTCACGGAAAAAACAGACCTTATTTTACATCTGAGTAAGTGGGTTCTCAAAACTGCTTGTCAACAAAATCTTTCTTGGCAAAAAGATGGTTTACCCCCTATTCCTGTGACAGTTAACCTCTCAGCGCGGGAATTTCAACAACCCCATTTAGCGACGGTGGTGGCCAGTGTGTTAAATGAAACGGGACTAGATCCCCAATGGCTAGAGTTAGAATTAACGGAATTAACCTTACGGCAAAATTTGAACTTAGCCCGCAAAACCCTACAAGATTTACAAAATTTAGGGGTTCGTATTGCTCTTGATGATTTTGGTAAGGGTTTCTCTTCTTTGGGTTATCTCAAACAATTTTCTTTCCGCACTTTAAAGCTTCATCAAGCCTTTATTCGAGATCTACGGGGAACCTCGGAAGAATTGGGACTCATTTCTGCTATTTTAGCCATTGGCAAGGGGTTTAATCTGCGTGTTGTTGCTGAAGGTGTGGAAACCAAAGAACAGTTGGAAATCTTGCAAAATCTCAATTGTGAAGAGATTCAAGGCTATTGGTTTAGTCGTCCCTTACCGACAAAAGACGCAACGGAACTATTAGGTAAAATTGCCAGGGAAAGTAACGGCCATCTAAAAAAATTGATGCCTTCATCGATTATTGATTGTTAGTTTTGCTGAATTTCTGGGAACAATAATAATAGCCCTTGTTTGTGTATCTGTGATGAACACCTTATCATCCTTTCGCCATATTTTGGTCATTGAGGATCAAAAAGCGCGACGTATTATTGCCCTTGAAGAGCCTACTTATACCATTGGCCGAGAGTCTAATAATGACATTGTGATTTATGAACGGGTTGTTTCCCGTCATCATGCCACCCTGGTACGCATTAAACCGACTCCTCGACTCGATCACTATTCCTATCGTATTCTTGATGGAGATTTAGAAGGAAATCGTAGCACTAATGGATTACTAATTAATGGGAAAATCAATGAGTCCCATAATCTTAAACATGGTGATGTGGTCATCTTTGGACCAAAAGCTAAGGCAAGTTATTATATTATTTCGACGGCCTTAGAGATTGATTTATTTAATCCTCTTGATCCCCAACAATTGACGGCTGAGAAAATTGTTGAAACCATGATCAATGAAGATAATAGTAAGTCAACCTTGATTCGTGAAGAAGATCTTCAAGAGCGCGATCGGGATGATTTGGTGAGATTAGCGTCTTTTCCTGAATTAAGCCCTAATCCCATTGTAGAAATTGATTTTGCGGGTAATTTAACTTATCTAAATCCAGCAGCTAGTATTAAGTTTCAAACCATTGGAGAAGAAAAATTAAAGCATCCAGTTTTAGCCGGATTATTGTCAGAAGTTCAGAATATTCAAGGGAATTTATTATTGCGGGAAGTTCTGGTTGGCTCAGAGATTTTTGAACAATATGTTCATTATCTTTCAGATCATCAATTAATTAGAAGTTACTTATTTGATGTAACGGCTCGTAAACAAGCAGAAAAACAGTTAAAATATCGAGCATTTTATGATACATTAACTGATTTGCCAAATCGAACTTATTTTGATGATAAATTAGATATTGCTCTGGTCAAAGCTCGGCAAGAAGATCATTTAATGGCTGTGCTTTTTTTGGATTTAGATTGTTTTAAAAATATTAATGATACTTTGGGTCATGGAATTGGCGATCAATTGCTAAAACACTTTGCTAAAAGACTTAATTCTTGTGTACGAAATCATGATTTAGTTGCCCGTTGGGGAGGGGATGAATTCACCTTATTACTTCCTCAAATTAATAGTCCAGAAGATACGGTAAATCTATCACAGCGCATTCTTGATGAACTGAAACAACCTTTTGAAATTTCCGGCCATCAACTCTATGTTAAAACCAGTATTGGTATCGCTATTTATCCTCAAGATGGAACCGACGCAGAAACCTTATTAAAAAATGCAGATGCGGCCCTTTATCGAGCCAAGGAACGGGGACGAAATCATTATCGTTTCTACAGTTCAACCATGACTTCAAAAGCTTCTCTTTTATTAAAACTAGAAAACCTTTTATATCAAGCATTAGAAGCAGAAGAATTTTGTTTAAATTATCAACCTCAATTAAAGTTGAAAAACAATAAAATTAGCGGAATGGAAGCTCTTTTGCGGTGGTATCATCCCGAATTAGGTCATGTTTCTCCCGTGAAATTAATTCCTCTTGCAGAAAAAACTGATCTGATTATTCCCATTAGTTTATGGGTCTTAAAAACCGCTTGCCAACAAAATAAAAATTGGCAAAAATCAGGTTTACCTGCGGTTCCTATTGCGGTTAATCTTTCCGCCAGACAATTTCAACAACCAAATTTAGTAGAAATGGTGAGTCAGGTATTAGAAGAAACTGGGTTAGATCCCCATTTCTTAGACTTAGAAATTACCGAGACAGCAATTATGCAAAATCTTGACTTTTCTCAGGAAACTTTGCAGAAGTTACGGGCCTTGGGGGTGCAAATTTCTTTAGACGATTTTGGAACTGGTTATTCTTCTTTAGGCTATTTACAAAAATTTCCCGTTACTACCTTAAAAATTGACCAATCTTTTATTCAAACCTTACAAAATAAACCTCAAAATACAGCGATTGTTTCGGCAATTATTGCTTTAGGAAAAAGCTTTGATTTAAGGGTAGTTGCTGAAGGGGTAGAAACCTTACAAGAACTAGAATTCTTACAAAGACTCAATTGTGAAGAAATTCAAGGATTTTGGTTTAGTCGTCCCCTCAAACCAGAAGATGCAACGGCTTTTTTGGAGCAGATTTGAAGAAAGATTAACTTAATTGAAAGAGATAACTAAAAAGGTTATAATTCAATCAATTAAGGGATGCTTTAGTCATGAATTACCAAAAACAAAGCCCGAATAGTCGTTATGTACTTGTGCTAGAAGATAGTCATTCTCGACGAACTATATCTTTGGAAGAATCTAAATACTATTTGGGTCGTCATTCTAGTAATTCTCTTGTTATTCATTCTCGTCAGGTTTCTCGAAGACACGCCACCTTAATCCGAAAGTTTAATCGGAAAACTAATCAGGAATCTTTTTGGATTCTGGATGGAGATTTAGATGGCAATAAAAGTCAAAATGGAATTTTTATTAATGGACAAAAATGTTTGGTTCATGAACTAAAAGATGGAGATTTAATTAATTTTGGCTGTGAAGTAAATGCCAGTTATCACCTTGTTTCATCGGCTACTATTTCTGAAAGTTTTATTAATCAAGAGTCTAGCTTATCCAATGACAAGACTGCGGCTAAACAAAATCCTAACTTACCCCAGTTATCCTTAAGCGATCCTCAGCAACAATCTACATTTATTTTGGAGGGTTCTCAACTTAAAAATAGTGGAAATGATGATACATTTCAGGAACAATCTTACCTCGATCCCGTCACAGAATTACCTAATCGTATTCTATTTAATGAATATGTATCCATTGCCATAACTAATGCCCAACGCCATCAAAACTGTGTGGCTATTTTATTAATTGATATCGAACATTTTAGTCAAGTAAATGATGCCTTAGGTTATACGATGGGAGATCATGTGCTGGTAGCGATCACTCAACGGTTAAAAAATTGTTTGCGGACAGGAGATATTGTCGCTCGTTGGGGAGGAGACGAATTTGCCATTCTTGTACCCCATATTAAAGAGGTAGAGAATTTATATAAAATTACGCAACGAATTATCAAAGAATTAAAATATCCTTTTGATGTACAGAAACAATCTCAATCTTTGACAACTAATTTAGGAGTTGCTCTTTATCCTAAAGATGGAAAAGATCCCAAAGAAATTTTAACTTATGCCGAAACCCAACTCAATTATAATAAACAATTGGGAGCAGAAAATCTTTCTAGTAAGAATTCTTCCCTATCTTCTCCTGAATTATCCCAAATTGAAGACAGACTTTACCAAGCTTTAATGCAAAAAGAGCTTATTTTATACTATCAACCCCAATTAAATATTATCACAGAAAAAGTCGAAGGGATGGAAGCTTTGATTCGCTGGAATCATCCCAAATATGGCTTAATTTCTCCTCAGCAATTTTTACCTTGGGCAGATAAAACAGAACTCATTCTTCCTTTAACCCGTTGGATTTTAGAAACAGCTTGTCAACAAAATAAAGACTGGCAAACCCAAAAATTACCCTCAGTTTTAATTTCCGTTAATCTTTCCCTATACCAATTTTATCATCCCCAACTGGTTGATCTGATCGATACAATTTTAACAACCACGGAACTAACCCCACACTGCTTAGAATTAGACATCACGGAATCCAGTATCTTAAAAGATACAAAATTAGCTTATCAGACTTTAACCGACTTAAAAAAACTAGGAGTCTCTCTCTGTCTGGATGATTTCGGGATCGGGTATACTGCAGTTAGTCATTTACATCAAATGCCTTTTAATAAGATCAAGCTTGATGTTTCTGTCATCAAAAATATTAGCGAAAACTCAGAAAATACAGCCCTGGTTTCTGCTTTAATCGCTTTAGGAAAAAGTTTTAAAATGAGGGTAGTTGCTGAAGGGGTAGAAACCCGACAACAACTCGATGCTTTACATAATTTGCATTGTGAAGCCATGCAAGGCTATCGTTTTAGTCATCCCCTTCCAGTGAAAGAAGCCACAGAATTCTTAATTTCTCATGCTCCTAAATTCTTTTAAATATTTAGGGTAAAATTTCTCGCCCAACCGCTTCATAAGCTGACCAAGCAAATTTAGAACGAGGATCAGGATAATCTCTAATAATTACCCCCCGTTGGGATGCTCTTTCAAAGGCAACTAATAAAGGAATTTCTGTTTTAAACATGGGCAATTTTGCTTCTTTTAATCTTTGTTTTGCCTCTTTACCATTTTTGGTACGAGCATCTACTTTAGTCAAGAGAATTTTATAATTAGCATTGAGGTTTTGTAATTGTTCAACCGCTTTAAAAGTTGCATCTAAATCTAAATGATTAGGAGTTGTGGGAATAATTAATAAGTCACTACCATCCGCGAGGTCCTTAAATTCTTCGGGTTCAGGTCTGGCCCTGGTATCTACAATAATATGAGGATATTGACGAATTAAATTGGTTGAACCGGCCTGAGAGGCGACATAAAAAGGCAGTTTATCTTCTCTTGACCAAATTAACGCAGAACGGTTGCGATCAGCATCAATGAGTAAGGTGGGGGCTTTTTGTTGTAAATAGGCCGCAAGATGAATTGATGTGGTGGTTTTTCCCACTCCCCCTTTTAAGGCAGTAATTGAGATAATCATAGTGCTTCTAGCTTATTTATCAGATTTATTGATATTTTTTCCCATTCACAGATTACACCAGTGTGATACCAATTTTTTAAGCTGAGGGGATGACAATTAAAAAAGCGTCACTTTGCGGAAACTTATCTGAGAGGCTTGCGTCAAGATAGGGGTGTGTGTGAGGAGTAAGAACGAAAGACAAACGCCCTTGAGGTCGAAACATGGCCAGACTCTCAAGGGCTTTTTCCTTTTTCGGGTTGATCATTGGATGATTTTAAGAATAAAAAAACTCAATGCTGAGTTTGAATAAAGTTTTGAAAAATTGTTAGAACATCAGGAATAATTTCATGACCCATATTAAATTCATGGTATTCTACCTTAGCATTGATAGTAGTTAAAGCTTCTTTTGCTTGATGAGCCATGGTTAAGGGAACGACCATATCTTGTTTACCATGAATGATTAAAATAGGCGGTGTTGGTGTGTTTAAATGTTGAGGCTGAAATTGTAAATAACCACTTAAACTACAAATTCCTCCTAGGGGTAAATTAATGCCAACATCGAGAGACATGGCTCCTCCTTGGGAAAAACCACTTAGGATTGTACGAGATAAGGGAATTCCCGTTTTCTCTTCTAAGGATAATAACCAATTAGTTAATAATTGCCTACTTTCTGATATTCCTTCATAATCACCTGTTTCTAAAGCATACCAAGCGAGTCCTCCAGGTACTTGAGGATGGGGAAAAGGTGCATTAGGAAAGAGAAATTGATAGGTAGGAAGGGGTAACATTGAAGCTAATGGAGCTAAATCTTTTGCATTGGCTCCCCAACCATGTAACATGATTAAAAGATGCTGAGGGCTATTACCGTTTTCAGGAAGAAGGGAAATGGCATCTAAAGACATAGACTTATTTATTGACAAAATCATTTATTATGATGGCAATAAATTTCTTAATCGTCAACTGTATCTTTCTCTTGAGAAATATACAAAATTCAATTAGGGCTAAGTTTAGAAGGGTCAAGTCCTACCAACCAATGTAATTTACGATTTTTATTCTGGTTTTTCCTGCCCAGTACCTCGATTCCAGTCGCCTCTTGGACGGTTTTTTTGCATTAATTGAGCAAATTCTTGGCGTTGTTCAGGGGTCAATACTTTTCGCATTTCTAACATACTTTCAAAGCGTAAATCACCCATTTGTTGGAACAAATTTGTCATATCTTTATGCTTCATTTGAAGCTCAGTATCTGAAGAATTTCCCTGCATCATTTGGCTTAATTCTTCTCCTGTTGTCCTAATTCGTTCCCGCAGTTGCTCTATTTGAGGATTATATTTTTGGCGAATTGCGTTGAGTTGTTGCATCTGTTCATTACTTAAATTAAGTTGTTCCATTAATTTTTCTGGGCCTCTTCCTCCTCTTTCACCTCTTTCACCTCTTTCACCTCTTTCACCTCCTTCTCCCCGTTGAGCGATGACTTGGGTTTCAGCAATCAACATAGATGAGGGAGTCTCTTTCACCGAGTCAGCTAAAGCGACGGTACCACCGACACCAAGGGTGATAACAAGTAGAATTAAAGCAGTTTCTTTGGTAATCATGATCATAACTCCTGATAATTAGAGCGAGGTAAATTGATGTTAATGATTTAAAAATTAGGGTTGAGAAACTAAGTATTGAGTTTCTAAATTCCCTAAAGAAAGCCATTGAGAATAAATAACTTGAGGGGAGCTTTCTTCTGTTATACTGATGGTTTGTTGCCAACTATTGACCATGAAATCCTCAATTTCAGCGGCTTCTAGTTCCGTCGAACCCTTCATAAATTGCTGATAGGGAGAGGGTTGCAGCAGATTATAGCCTCCCCAAATTCCTAATAAAGTTGCCAACATGGCACTGGGAATTAACCATCTCAACTGTGTTTTTTGACAAGACTGAGACTCCCTCACAATTCTTGAGAATAATTGTTTTTCGAGGGTTGCTTTCGGAGGAGGTGGTAAAGGACGATATCGTTGAAGAAAGGAGATCAATTCTCGATCATCATGGGGGAATTGAGACATCACATTGCTCCTTGTTGTTGCAAAAATTTACGCATTTGATTTCTAGCATAAAATAAGCGAGATTTGACGGTTCCGACTGGTAATTTTAAGATATTTGCCACCTCTTTTTGTGGGACATCTTCTAAGTCATGTAACACTAAAACAGCACGATGTTCTAAACTTAAGGTCTGTAATCCCTGCTGTACCAAATCTTGATAGTGTAACCGCATTAAATCTGGGGTATCTTCGGGACGAGATGGCATTATATTTAAGATGGAATTATCCTCTGCTGAGGACATATTTTGAGCCAATTGTCGTCGCTTATCCGTTGCCACATTCCAGGCAATACGATATAACCAAGTGGAAAAATAAGCAGGTTGTCGCAGTTTGGGTAAACCTTTCCAAACTCTTAGGAAAACTTCCTGCTCCAAATCATCGAGCATTTCACTCCCACACAGTTGATAGAGAGTAGCTCGCACCCGTTGCTGATAGCGTCGGTACAATTGTTTAAATGAGGGGGTATCCCCTTGTTGACACCGAAGCACCAAGTCTTTTTCTGTTGTACCCGCGGGGTTGTCTGCTAACACGGTTACGTTTTAACCTATCACTGAATTCAAGTCTTTAGACTAAGGGCTGTTTAAAAAGGTTCAACAACATAATAAATTCTCACTCATCAACCATTAACTAATATGTTTCAACCTCATTGGCAAGTTTTACCGGTTGTTTCTCTACCTGCTTGGTTTCTGGATATTGTTAAATCTTATACACCGGAATCTGAGGGAAAATATGTGGCTCAATTATTATGGCAACGGGGTATACAAACCCCAGAAAAATTATATGGGTTTCTCGATACTAATATTTATCATCCTTTGAGTCCGTTTGAATTTGGACAAGAAATGAAACTGGCTATGAAACGCCTAAAAATTGCCTTTGAGAAACAGGAAAAAGTTACAATTTGGGGGGATTTTGATGCAGATGGAATTACAGCAACCAGTGTTCTTTGGGAAGGATTAGGAGATTTTTTTATCCCTCATTTACAATTGAATTATTATATTCCTAACCGTGCAACAGAATCCCATGGATTAAATATTTCAGGAATTCAAAAATTAGCCACAGAAGGCACTCAATTAATTATTACTTGTGATACGGGAAGCACAAATTTAACGGAAATTAACTATGCTAAAGAATTAGGTATTGATCTTATTGTCACGGATCATCATACTTTACCTGATGAGCGGCCTGATGTGGTTTCTATTATTAATCCTCGTTATTTTTCTAGTGATCATCCTCTCTTTTGTTTATCGGGGGTTGCCGTTGCTTATAAATTAGTTGAAGCTTTATATCAAACTTTACCAGATATTCCTCAACAACCCTTAGAAAATTTATTAGATTTAGTGGCTATTGGGTTAATTGCTGATTTAGTAGAATTAAAAGGAGACTGTCGCTATTTAGCACAAAAAGGCATTGAAAAGCTACAAAAACAGTTACAAAATTCCACTCGTCCAGGGATTGTTGCTCTCTTAAAATACTGTAAAAGAAATGGCGATCGCCCGACGGATATTTCCTTTGGAATTGGCCCCCGAATTAATGCTATTAGTCGCATTCATGGAGATGCTAGTTTTGGCGTTGAATTATTGACCAGTCGGGATAAAGAACAATGTCAAAAATTAGCTGAAGATACAGAATTAGCGAATACTCGCCGTAAATCTTTACAGAAGAATGTTGTTAAAGATGTTAAAAAAAAGTTGGCTAATTTGGATTTATCGACGACTCAAGTAATTGTTTTAGAAGATCCTCAATGGTCTAGTGGTGTGTTAGGATTAGTGGCGGGACAAATTGCTCAAGAATATGGCCGTCCTACTATTTTATTGACAACAGCAGAAACAGAAAATATTAATACAAAAAATATAAAGTTAGCCAGGGGTTCTGCTCGTTCTATTGGTAATATTGATCTCTATAAATTAGTCGCATCTCAACAAGATTTATTACACCGCTTTGGGGGACATCCCTTTGCGGCAGGTTTAAGTTTACCTGTTGAATATCTTCCTTTATTTCAAGAGGGTATTAATCAACAGTTACGACAAGAAATTATTGATATTAATTACTTAAACAATACTATTAAAGCTGATTTAGTAGTAACAGTATCTCAATTAGGTAAATCTTTGTTTCGAGAATTAAAATTGTTAGAGCCTTGTGGTATGGGAAATCCTGTTCCTAAATTATTGATTCAAAATTGTTGGTTTAAAGCATTAAAAAATGAAAATATTAGGGATTTAAAAAACAATACAGTTAGATATATTAAGACTAAATTTATTATGTATGATCGCTCTATTGAACAAGGATTTCCTGGTATTTGGTGGGAACATTATCAAGATGAATTACCTCAAGGAAAAGAAAAATTATATGATGCTATTGTTGAATTAGACTATAATACTCATAGTCATAATTATGAAGTGAGATTAATTGATCTCAGAGAAAGTTTCTTTACCAAAAACAACCAACAGATTCCTGAAACTAAACCTAATTTAATTGATCTTCGCAATCAAGATAACTTAATCAAAAATTATTTAGAGGGAGAAATTTTGACACAATGTCCCACCAGTTGGGATGAGTTACAAAAAGTTTATCGAAATAGCTTAAAACAGGAACAAAAGTTAACCCTTGCTTATTCAGTTTCTCCTCACTTTAATGGACAAGAAATTCTCCAACAATTAATTGGTATTGCTAAATATCTCAGTCGCACTCAAAAAATCATAACCAAACAAAAATTAAAAGAACAATTAAAATTAAGCGATCACTCTCTTAATTTAGCCTTAGATTTTTTAGACACCCTTGGCTTTAAACTTAATAAAAATTATCAAGAATTACAATTTACTCAGCAGTTATCACAAACTTCTAAGTATCAATTCCCCAAACAAAAATTGCTAGAAACCCTCAAAGAAGAATACTTTCAACGACAATATTTTGCTAAAATTCCGTTAGAAACCTTACAACAAATTTTAAATCATGCTAAAATGTGAACAAGAATTATTTTATAAAAACCTATGAACAAACCCAAAAATATCTACATCCTGGGAATATTAACCAGCCTTTTATCTGTAAATTGTGTCCTAGCAATTAACCCCTTAGTCTTAGCCCAAGAAACCCCAAAACCATCCTCACAAACTGAACCCACTAAACTCCCGAAATTAAGTGCGGTGGAATGGTATAATCAAGGGGTAGATAAAATCGAAGCTAGGGACTATCAAGGGGCGATCTCTGCGTTCACAGAATCCATTAAGCTAGATCCTAAAGATGCCGATGCTTACTACAACAGAGCCTATTCTTATTTGGTTTTAGGGGAGTATGAACCCGCCATTACTGATTACAATGAAGCCATAAAAATAAAGCCTAATTTTGCTTATGCTTATGGCAACCGTTGCTATGCCTTTTATCAATTACAAAACTATCAAAACGCTGTTTTAGATTGTTCAGAAGCTATTAAATTAGACCCAAAATATGCCGATTTTTATATCTATCGAGCCAATGCCAAAGATGATTTGAAAATGCACGAAGCAGCCATAGAAGATTATAATCAAGCCTTGGCACTCAACGGCAATAATCCGAAAATATATTACAATAGAGGGCTATCCTATAATCGTTTAGGACAATCCCTCAAAGCTGTTGAAGATTATAGCAAAGCCATTCAATTAAATCCTGAATTTGCTGATGCTTATCATAACCGAGGGGTAACTCAATTCAAACTGGATAATACCAAACAAGCGATCGCCGACTTAGAAAAAGCTGCCGAATTATTTAAAGCTCAAGGTAATACAGATCATGCCGAACACGCTTTAAGTACCTTAGAAAAACTGCAAAATGAAAGCTCTCTTTAACTGATATCTTCATGACGTACTCACCAGCAATATCCGTAGGGTCAATTCATGATGACCCTACGAAAATACTCATCTTGATACTAAAAAACAAAGCCTACCTCAGTAGACTTTGTGAAAAAAAATTAACAATAAAAGCCACAGTTTTAAACCCTGTGGTTATTATTTCCAACCTTTATCAGCTTGGGCTAAAACATAAGAAGCCGCATCTTCGATTTGCTGAGCAGACAAACGCCCAAGAAATTTTGGCATCGCCATTTTCCCATTTGTTATCTGAGCAACGATAGCTTCTTGAGAATACATACCATACTTCTCTAAATCAGCTTTTGAGAGGCTTTTAGCACCATTGACTAAATTTTTGCCCCCCGCGTGACAGGAAGCGCAGTTAGCAGTAAAAACTTTCGCACCTGCGGCGACATCAGCGTCAGCGAAAGCGGGAGGCATCAAGCTAACCCAGAGGAAAGCGATTAAGAGCAAAATAAGTGATAATAGTCTTTTCATTGTGTTCTCCTTCGATTCTTGATCTCTTATCTATCTTCCCTATAAGCCCGTTTCTCGTCAAAAGACAAATCGTCAAACTTCTCATGCAGTCCAGGTTTGAAATGATAGGTAGCAAAGTTTACCCTTTTTGTCCAAAGACACATTGTCAAACTTCTCACTTCGTTTTATAGTGAGATCAGTCAAAACACAAACTATTGAAACGTTTGTATTAAAGCATTCACAGGACGAACCAAATGTCAAGAAAATTAGGATTATTTATTGCTGCTGTCGTGCTAGTTGTCTCTAGCTTCTTCGTTGCTGTTAACCCCGCAGCAGCAGAAACCTATGAAGTTAAAATGGGAACCGATAAGGGAGCATTAGGTTTTGAACCGAAAGAATTAACCATCAGTGCTGGAGACACCGTTAAGTGGGTTAACAACAAATTAGCCCCTCATAACGCTGTTATCGATGGAAATGTCAAGCTTTCCCACAAGGCACTGGTTTTCTCTCCTGGCGAATCTTTTGAAAGCACCTTCAATGAACCCGGAGAATACTCCTACTACTGCGAACCCCATCGCGGTGCTGGCATGGTTGGTAAGATCATCGTTAAGTAATTTGTAAACTTGTCAGTTTTTTAAGATTGAAGCCCATGAATTTGAGATTCGTGGGTATTTTTCATTTAGGTAGCTTAACTTTGCTAAAATTGCCACTACAGGGAACCTTAATCGGGAGCAGACAAAACCAGAATGCGGGCAGTAATTAGCGGCTACTACGGGAAAGGAAACGGCGGTGATGAAGCCTTATTAATGTCACTGTTGCAGATGCTACCCCCTCAAATAGAACCCATTGTTCTCTCTGCAAACCCAAATCAAACCCAACAACGCTACGGCGTGAAAACTTGTCCTAATCGTTCCGCTTTCCCCATTTTACAAACTCTACGAACCTCAGATATCTTTATTTGGGGTGGGGGTAGTTTAATGCAGGATGTCACCAGTTTAGCTAGTCCGATTTATTATGCCGGATTGATGGCTTTAGCGCAAAAAAAAGGCTTAAAAACTATCGCTTGGGCCCAAGGCATTGGCCCCTTAAATCATCCTTTTACCCGTTGGTTAACCCGTCAAGTATTATTAGGTTGTACGGCGGTGAGTGTACGAGATTATAATTCAGCGAAATTATTGTCACAATGGCAGATGAATCCTTTAATGGCCCCCGATCCGGTTTGGGCCTTAAATTCAAAATCAGTGCCAGGATTATGGGATTTACCCGCCCCTAGGGTTGCGGTTAATTTACGCAGTCATCCCCAATTAACTCCCCAACGTTTAGCTATTTTAACCCAAGCTTTGATCGATTTCCAAAAAGCAACCAATACCTGTCTTTTATTAGTTCCTTTTCAAGCATCTCAGGATTTAGAAATTGCTCATTCTATTGCGGCAAAATTACCTGGATTTAAGCAAATTATTCAGTTAGAAGACCCCAGAGAATTAAAAGGATTATTTAAAGGGGTAGAGATGACTATTGGAATGCGTTTACATAGTTTAATTATGGCAGCTTCTGAAGAATGTCGCTGTTTTGCCCTAAGTTATGATCCTAAAGTAAAATATTTGATGGAAGAAATTGACATCCCTGGATGGGAATTAAGTACATTACCTGATGATCCTAATGTGATTAGTACAGCTTGGTTAGAATATTTTGTTAATGGAGAAGCTTTACATAAAGATCGCATTCAATCTCTAAAAGATCGCGCTTTTATGCACCAAGAAATATTAAAACAGGTGATGCTTAAATAATAAAAATCCCCGGTTTCTAATCCGAGGTTTAAAGTAGGAGAAATCCAATGCAATGGAAACTTTTAATAATTAACTTAGCTAACCGCTAAGGTGACAGTTACTACACCAATAATCAAGAAAACGGCAACGATACCTTGTACTAAATAGCGACGTTGTTGCTGTTGTGTCGGATAAGTCGCATAGTACATATTGGGTTCGTTAGCAAAGTTGTTGAGAATTCCGTTTTCGTCGCTGGTGGTAAACATGGTGCGTTCCTTATTTGTCCTTATGTAAATAAATGTAACGTTATTATGACGAAATGTAAAGTAGTATTGACAAATATTTATTAATGCTATGTATAAGCAAAGCTTATATTGATCACAATTTGAGTCGGGGACAAAATGCCTAAACATAAAATAGGGTGAGCTTTTGCCCACCCTATTCGGGGAAAAATATCTATAATCTGACTAAGAACGGCTATAATGCGATTCGATTGACCGTACTGTATCTACAGACAGGGTGAGTAACACAACTCACCCTTTTTTCTTACATGAGGCCTAACTGAGAGAGAATACCCTGTCCAGTCAGGAACTCGGTAGCCAGACCAATGACGAAACCCAGCATTGCTAGACGACCGTTCCAATTTTCAGCAAAAGAGGTAAAACCGAATTTAGTTTCTTGTTTGTCCATGATAGATTCCTCTCTATGAGATAAAGGCAATTAAGTCAAGTGCTTAATACTGATTGTAACAAAACTTTTTAAACTATGCAAGACTTCTTTACATTCGCCCTGCACTGCGGCTATCTGGGGTAATGGGAACGTTATCTCCTCACCGACCTTCAATGGAGGGAATAGGCAACAGTGAACATTTTTGATGAGATGGGGAAATTGTTGCCTTTAAAATTGGCCAGTCTCTTGCAGGGAATGCAAGCGGTGATAAATTCCTTGTTGCCTTAACAATTCGTGATGATTGCCAACTTCAACAATCCTCCCCTGATCTAAGACAATGATTTTATCCGCCTCTCGAACCGTGCTTAAACGGTGAGCAATAATAATGGTGGTTCGAGTCCCTAAAATTGATTGCATCGCTAACTGAATAGCGCGTTCTGATTCATAATCTAAGCTAGAAGTCGCTTCATCAAAAATGAGAACATCGGGATCGACAATTAAAGCCCTAGCGATCCCCAATCTTTGGCGTTGACCACCAGATAAACGCACGCCTCTTTCTCCTACAATTGTATAATAGCCTTGAGGAAATTGGTCGATAAATTCATCAACTCTGGCAATTGAACAAGCGATTTCTACCTGTTCAAAACTCACCTTTGGATTGCCATAGGTTAAATTATCTAAGAGGGTTCCATTGAAAATATCAACTTCCTGGTGAACAATGGCTAGCCGTTTGCGATATTGAGTGATATCTAGGGTTTGAATATCTTGTCCGTCTATCAAAATTTTCCCTTGAGTTGGTTCAAAATAACGGAACAAAAGTTTAATTAAGGTAGATTTTCCTGAACCTGATTTTCCCACTAAGGCAACAGTTTGATAAGGTTCAACTAAAAAGTTAATATCCTCTAGAACTAAACGTTCTTCATGATAGCCAAAAAAGAGATGAGAAAAATCTATTTTACCGGTGAATTTATAGGGTTGAAGTTGTTTCGTTCCCAAGGTTAAATTAGCTGCATCTTTTCCTGATGGAAGTTGGAGTAATTTATGAAAACGGACCATAGAGGTATAGCGACGGGAAAAAATTTCTGCCAGTTGTGTAATTGGTTCTAATTCAGCATAAGCCATATTAGAAACTGTTAACGTTGTGATAAAGTGACCCAAAGAAATTTTACCTTGTACCGTAATTATTAGGGTATAAACGAGTATAAAAAATATGGATAATTGGATTACGGTTTTTTGCCAAGTGATTAGCTTCACATATCCTTTGTGAATGCGATAAAGCACATATTTTAACTCTCGCTCTAACCGTTGTTTTTGACGGTAAAATTCGTTTGCTTCTGTGGCAAATGCTTTAACGGTTTTAATATTTGTGACAATTTCTGAGGTGCGACTTTGGGTATTCTCCATATATTTGTCTAAAACTTCTTCTTGAAGAATCAGACTTTTGAGATCTTTTAGACCAAACCAAAGGATGAGAATAAAAGAGATCAAAAAAACAAGAGAAATTTTCCATTCAATCAAAAAAATAATCACAAAAATCCCCAAAACTCTCATCAGTTTAGGAATTAATTGTCCAGCTATTTCTGGATAAGTCCAAGTCTGGTTTTCAATACCTCTGGCAATACGATTAGCAATACGTCCAGGGTTATGTTCATCATAAAAAGCTAAAGGTAATGTCAGAATTTTTGACATTATTTTTTTTAACAAATCTTGACGAACTCGCAAGGATATTTCCCAGTGAAACCATACGGTTAACCAGGGTTGTATTGGGGAACGAATTACCGTAACTAAACAGATAAGTCCTAATAACACCCCTAATGAAAGAGTTTGATTATTGGAGAAGTTGGTGAGATTAGCTATCTGAGATATTAGGTGCTGTAATTGAGTATCGAGGGGTTGATGAGAAAGAATATTGAGAATTTGTCCGGTGGCATAGGGAACGAGTAAATCTATAATTTCTAAACAACCAGAAGCCAGAATACTGAGGATTACAAGACTTTTATACTTATGATAGGATCTTAATAAGTCTCGAACAGATACCATTGATAACCTCCCTAAAGTATCAGATAGTTTTAATTAGATTATAGGGACATAAATTGCATTATACTACATATACTACAAAAAAGCAAGTGTGTGGGCTATTACACTGAAGTTAGGCAAAGAATCTAGCTGCAGGGGTAATTCATGAATTAGTGATAGAATTATTAATTAAGAGAAGAATTACCCTGAAAAAAGTTAATTCCTTGATCGAGATATCCCCAAAATGCTTGTGCGTTACTTTCTTCCTGAAATTGAGAAATATGGATAGTTTTTTTCGGGCTGAATATTAAAATTTCTGGTTCATCATTATTAATTAATAAAGTTGTTTCAATGTCTGAAATTTTGATTTTGTTCATAAGTTGATTATCAATAAAAAATTTTAAATAATATTTATCGAGATAGATATGTTTTACTCGACTGAGTTGCCATCCTTGATAAACCATAATTCCTAAAGCTATGGTTAATGCTAACCCATTACGCCAATTCCAATTAGGTTTAAACCATTCCAGGGGAGAAGGGAAGTAAATAATCACGTCTTGGCCTTGAAAAGCAGCAATAATATTATTTAATAACTCTCCAAATTGAATCATAAATTTACTCATGATTAGTAAAAAAAGAAAAAATCCTGCTTTTTGAAAAACTTGTTTGATCAATATCCAAGAATTTGCCCATTGCCACTGTGAATAAATATGCCATTTCTGGGCATTCTTTTGACATTTTATGGATAATTTATTCTGTCTCATCCAAGAATATAAGGATTGCATATCAAAGGATTGTTCTGCATATTGATTATTTCCTTGGGTTTTTTGAATCTGAATTTTAACTTTAAAATAATCAGCCATCTTTTTAGCTAACTCCATAGCTAAATCTAGGGATTTTTGTTCATCAATAATCAAGCTATTGCCATCATAAAGACAAATTTCTATTCGCCAAATTTCTCCTAAAACTTCTTGAAAAGCTCCTCCAAATACTGAAAATTTACCTAGAGAAATATAATTAACTTGATTATTTAAAAATTTAGATTTTAATTGATTTTTGGGTAAAGATAAAGTCCAAATAATTCTCTCTGAATTAGATTGAACAAGGGTGACATTAACTTGATGATTTTGGCGCAAATATTGATGTTGAGAAATCCAGCGATCTAGATAATAAATCCCTAAAAAAATTAAGATAATTAACTGATTGTAATTTTTTAGATAATAAATCCCTAAAGAGAGGGAACAAAAAAGCAAAAAAGCAATTAAATGAGCAATTTCATTATCTAGCTTGTTGCCATGAATTAATTCAGACCAGATCAAATGTAAAATAAAATAATAAATGGTTTGTAAAAGTTTTTTAACCTGAACTAAAGGAAAGATTAAGTTAGCATACCAATGGTTAGTCAAATAAAGAACTTTTCCTTTGAAAATTAGCAAGCTAGACATGATAACAATAGGTTTTTAGTAACGTAATACAATTAGAGATCGCTCCTAGATGAGTAATTTCAAATCCGTGAGTATTTTGAGTGGGAAACCCTAAACAAGCAGCACGAGAAACATGACCAAATTTCATGGCAATAGACGCATCACTACCAAACCCACTAATTACAGCAAACTGAATAGAAATATTAGCTATTGTCGCTGCTTCTAATAATTCTTGATTTAACCCTTCATCATAAATTCCATAGCCATCTTGAGATAATAAAACCGGATTTTCTCCTGATTGAATCGGATATTCCGAGGCAAGGGGACAAATTTCTAAGGCTATTAAAGCATCTAACCGATGATTTTGGCTGAAATAAAGCGCACCAATAGCCCCAACTTCTTCTTTAGCAGAAGCCACTAAATAAACATCAATGGGCGGGTTTTTAACTTGTTGAGCTAAAGCCAATAAAATCGTAATAGAGGCTTTATTATCTAAGGTATAACTACCAATATAATCTTTAATTCTAATGGGTTTTTTACGATGTTTCCCCACCACAACCCGACTACCTGGACGAATACCTGCTAGGGCTAATTCTTCAATACTGCATTTCGTTTCTACCCAAACATTTTCCCATCTTAACGGTACATTTTCTTGTTGAAATTTTTGCGGGGACTCATGGGAAACATGACGAGAACCAAAGGAAAGAATGCCTTGAATTGTCTCATTATCCCCAATAATATCCACAACTCCTTCCCCATAAATCCAAGGAAAAGATCCCCCTAAATTACGAATTTTTAAACATCCATTCGGCTCTAAGGATTTCACAATTGCGCCAATTTCATCTTTATGACCAGTAATAGCAATGCTTTTTGTTGAGTCTTGACCAGGAATTTTAGCGATAATATTACCCGCTTTATCCTGCCAAGTTTCTACCCCTAAATTCTTAAACTGTTCTAATAAAAAGATATCAATTTCCGTTTCAACACCACTAGGGGAATGATGAAAGACTAATGTTTCTATGGTGTTAAATAATTGCTCATAATTATTCATATTCATTTACTTGTTATAATAACGAATCATGGCTTGTGTTCCTTGTTCTTTTCCTTCTCCATTATCCATCTCAGCAACTTTTTTTAAAAAGCCGTCAGCTAGAACAACTCCTGGTAAATTAGTGTGAGATTCTGCCATGATTTCTTGTACCAAACGTAAATCTTTGAGCAGGTGTTTAATGGCAAATCCCGGAGCTAAATCTGATGTTACAATTTTCGGGCCTAAATTGGCTAACGCCCAAGAACTTGCCGCCCCTGTCTGACAAACTTCTATCATCAAATTGGGATCAATTCCTTGTTTTTCTGCCATTTTTATGGCTTCACATAAAGCCATCATGTGAACAGCACAGAGGGCTTGATTACACATTTTAACCGCTTGTCCATTACCCGTTGGACCACAGTAACGAATGGTTTTTCCCATGGCTTCAAAATAGGGTAAACATTCCTCAAAATCAGCTTTTTCTCCGCCAACCATAATGGTTAATGTGCCTTGTTTTGCCCCCACATCTCCCCCAGAAATTGGGGCATCTAAAAAGCGAAAATTTTGCTGTTTTAATTGAGTCCCAATTTGACGCGCTGCCTGAGTGCCAATGGTGCTAAAATCAACCACTAAGGCTCCAGATTTTGCGAATTTTATCACGCCATTTTCCCCTAAAATTACTTGCTCAACATCAGGGACATCTCCCACACAAGTAAAGATAATATCAGCCGTTTCTACTGCTTCTTGAATTGAATTAACTAGGGTTGCTCCCGCTTCTTTCACAAGGGTGACACCAGGGCGGTTTGGGGTACGATTCCAAGCGTTAACAGAAAAGCCTTTTTGGGCCAAATTAGCAGTCATTGACCCCCCCATTAAACCTAATCCAATAAATGCTAGTTTTTGAGTCATAGAAAATATTCAGTAAATTTAGCTTTTGGTAGGGATAATTCATGAATTATCCCTACAGGGCGTTATTAAAAGAACAGGTCTTTTATTTTACTTCCATCTTACAAAAAATCCCCCCAAACTGAGAGGAAATTTTTAACTGATTCAAGGATTAACTTTATCTCAATTCACAAGAATCTCGATAACACCAGCTTAGCAAAGTTCCACCAATGGCCAGCTTAAGGATTTCTAGCATCCAATAACTCCAATGGAGAGAAATCATCGCAGATGGCATGGTATTAGTAGCTTCAAAGGGATTGACTTGTAAGCCAAAGGCACTTATTTCTGGGGTTAAAAAATAAGTATAAATGAGGGCAATTCCTAGCAAAACACTGGCTAAAATGATTGACCAACGTTCTTGAATATTTATGAAGGTATGATGGCGACGGAATACTAAAAATCCCGTTAAAACAAGGGCTGCACAAACTAACTCAATGCGGTTAAATAATCCAAAAATAATATAGCCCGCACTGGCAAAACCGCCCTGAGTCATCATACCTGATAAAGATAAACCAGGAACAACCACAAAATCAAGAATTAAACTGCCACTTAGCCAGAACCCTAGCGCAAACATGACTATGCTTGTCCAGCTAAGAAACTTCCAACGACGTTCAGATATCGCATTCATCGGAATTTTCTCCTTTATTTTCCTACTTCTATTATTAGGGAAATAAAGGGCAACCTACAGATTTTGATAAATATCTTTACTTAAGCCCAAAATATATAGGCTTTCTAAATAAATTGTGAATAATGTAACCCAGGCATCCTGTCTGTTACAACCTAGAGGGTTATGCTACTGTTAATATCTTACTCTTGGATCAAGAAATCCATAAGTTAGATCAGCAATTAAGTTAAAAATAACAATTAAAATCCCATAAATGAAGGTAATTCCCATAACAACAGGAGTGTCACTGCGGTAAATTGAATCAATTAATAATGCCCCAATTCCAGGGACTCTAAAGACTTGTTCTGTGACTAATGCTCCTGTAAAAATTGTGGGAATATCTAGGGCAATTAATGTTACAACAGGAATTAAAGCATTACGGATAATATGGTCTTTTAAGATGGCAAAATTGGTTAATCCTTTGGCTTGGGCAGTCCGCACATAATCATTGGTTAATTCATCTAAAATAGCGGAACGAATAAAGCGCATTAAAACAGCAGATTGATATAATGCTAACACAGAAATCGGCATGATTGACTGTTTTATTTGTTCAAGAAAGCTAGAAAAATCAGTAATTTGTAAGGTGCTGTTATAAATGAAGGGAAACCAGTTTAATTGGACGCTAAAAAGAACAATAAATAATAATCCAGTTAAAAAGGTTGGCAAGGAATAGCCTAAAAAAGCAAAGGTGGTAATAATTTGATCTAACCAAGAATAACGTTTAATAGCAGAAATTACTCCCAAAGGAAAGGCGATTAATACACTGAAAATATAGGCGGTTCCCACAACCCATAAGGTGGTAGGAAGACGTTGTGATATGAGGTCTAAAACAGGACTACGACTGGTAAAAGAATAGCCTAAATCTCCTTTGATAAAGGCAAAAAACCATTTAAAATAACGAATATAAATGGGTTGATCTAATCCTAATGTTTTGCGGATGTTTTCTCTGACTTCTTCGGTAATGGAAGGGTTAGAGGCAAATTCTCCGAGGGGATCTCCTGGAGCTAATGCTAATATAGTAAAGAGGACTAGACTAATGGCAATTAAGGTGGGGATGGCAATTAATAGGCGTTTAATTAAATATTGAGTCATTGTTAATTAATATTAGTTAAGATAACTCTCATAGATTTCGATCTTCCCAATCAATTTCTTTTTGTTTTTCTTCAATAAAGATATCACTTAAAGTTAAAGAGTTTACATATTTTCCTTTAAGAGAACGAATCAATTGTTTTTTCTCACTAGAGTAATCAGATTTTATCAATAATTCTTCAACAAAAGTAGCCACCTGATTCAATTTGTCTTCTGGTAACTGTTGCAAATTTTGATTAATTGTTTCTATTAATTGCTGATTTTTCATGAGTTTTTATCCTTTATACTAGATTTGTCTCTCTGAAATGGTGGGTTACGACGGATTCTCAGATTTTTACAATAGCCTAACTTTTAACCGTCTAACCCACCCTACATTAATATTATTTAATCTGCCAATCTTTAATATTCCAAGTATTGCGATCCCAAGGGGTTAATTCAAACCCTTGTAACCGGTTACTAATCGCAGCAACATCCGCACGATGCACTAAAGGAATTACCACAAAATCATTGATTAGTATATCATTCATTTTAATCAACATTTCTTGTCGTTTCTTGGGATCTAATTCTTTAGTTGCTGCTACCCATAATTTATCGTATTCAGGGTTACAATAACGAGAATAGTTATCCCCTGACCAATTATTGGCTTTTTGAGGGATTTCATCACAAGTATAATTTTTCATATAGTTACTAGGATCTGGACTATCATTTCCCGTTGTAAACATCTGTAAATCTGCATAAAAATGCTCAACTGTGTCATTATTTGCCGGATCACTAGAGAAGAAAATACTCGGATCAATACTCTTTAATTCTACTCCAATACCAATCGATTGTAATCCCTCTTTAACAATTTCTTGGGTCTTTTGACGTAAGGGGTTTACTGAGGTTTGAAAAACCACCTTCATCTCTACACCATTTTTATCTCTTGTGCCATCATTATTAGTATCTTTCCATCCCGCTTTATCTAGTAATTCATTGGCTTTTTCTAGGTTAAACTGATAGGAAGTATTTGGGGAATTATACTCTTGGGGTAAGATTAAAAAGTTAGCTGTTGGTTTGCCTGTTACCCCATATAATTGATTACTAATGGTATCTCTATCAATCGCTAAACTAAAAGCTTCTCTGACGGTTTTATCACTAAAGAAGGGATGGGAATTTATAATACTTGATTTTTCACCATCTGCTGTTGCTTTATTGGGGTCAGAAAAATTGAATTGAATTTGCTCACTTAAGCTTCCTAAAACTGAGGAAATTTTCCCTTTTCCTCCTGTTTCTAATTGTTTTAAAATTGGGGACTCTACCTGTAAATTATAACCATAGTCTGCATCTCCTGTTTGTAAGACTGCTCGCGCTGCTGAGGTTGCGTCTCCTCCTCCTTTTAATTCGATACGTTTAAAGGCAATTTTATCCGCATCTCTAAAGTAAGAATTGGGTTCATAAACGACTACATCCCCAGGCTTAAATTCTACTACTTTATAGGGGCCAGTGCCAATAGGAATTAAATTTGCTGGAGCTTCTCTCGCCTTTTCTCCATTATATTTTTCATAAATATGGCGGGGTAAAATCATGCCAGCAGTTCCCACAAAGGGAAGATACCAAGCGGGATTAACTGTCTTAAATGTAACTTTTACAGTATAATCATCTAAGGCTTCAACCTGCTCGACAATTTCATAATTTCCTGCACTGTTAGCCCCCACTTTGGGGTTAGCTAAAAATTGATAGGTAAAGACAACATCAGCCGCAGTAAATGGGGTTCCATCTGACCATTTTATATCCTGTTTTAGCTTCCAGGTTACTGACTTACCATCCTTAGCTACACCGCCATTTTCAAGAGAGGGAATTTCTAGGGCTAAAAAGGGAATTAATACCCCATTTTTATCATAAGTTGCTAAAGGTTCTAAGGTAATACGACTTGCCTCAGAATCTTTAAACCCTGTGGAAAGATGGGGATTTAAAATAGTAGGAGCTTGCCAATATAATAATTTTAAAGTGTCATTTTGTGTCTGAGAATTGGTTACTGTTTCTTGTTTTGGGTTACAAGCAGATAGGAAAAAAGTTGAGCTTAATGATAAGAAAAGTAGTAAAATTAAACTAAAATTATTGAATTGTTTCTCCAACACTTAGATCAGAACTCCTTGAAGGTCAATGTTATGGGGGTAGAGATGTTTGAGGTAACGTCTCTACAGATCATCTGTGGCAAAGTTAAATTTATTTGATATTAGATGATTTATAGACAATTATAGCTTATTGCTCCGATAATAATCTAGTCAAAACTTCCACTATCGCTGCCATAAAAGTCCAAACGTCCACTACCTAAATACAGGTTCATCGGGTTCTCTCCTGATGGAAATACATTGACCCCAAACAGATAAATTCCCCCATGTTCGGGATTTCTGATGGCTTTTAATCCTACGGTAAAGGTGGTTCCTGGGGGAACAGGAGGGGATAAAATAACGGTCATAGTTTCTGTGGTTTCATCCCAAATACTTTCTTTGACAGTTAAGGGTTGTCCTCGATCATCAGGAGTTCCTTGAAAAGCAATTGTTCTATTAGGATAGTATTCAATGATTTCAAATCCTTGACGCTTTTGAATCGTAATTTTTTGTAACGATTCACCACTTTGGTCCGGCAAATTTATTGTATAGTAGTAAGTGGGAATCGTGATTCTTGCCCCCTTAAATGTCGTGATTACATCTAATAGACGAGGAGATTTACGAAAGAAGGTTCGTTCACTTTTTTGTTCAATTCCTAAAGAGGGATAGGGGATCAGGGATATAAACAGCCCTAGGCTTAACGTCATCCCCAAGATAAATTTATTCATGACTGTTACCGTGAATTATCATTTAATACAATTGCTTACTTTAACTTGAATTATCCTGATTTTTGAGGAGAATGCTGCCTAATTAACTGGTTTGACTGAGCCTTGTTTTCTAGAAAAATTTAAGTATACTAAAGTAAGCCATACATCTATTATAGGGAATTGATAATTAATCAATGCTTAAATATTGATGAATGCTATTAATGTTTTTTAAGAAACCAAACGCAGCAACCCCGAAGATGAAACCCCCATTAAACCCACAATGCCTAAGCCTAACCACAATAAACAGCATCGTCTCGTTAAGTTTAAGGCATCATCAATGGTTTGGGGGGTAATAGAATGAAGGGGATTTCCTAACAAGGGTTTAGGTTTGATGATGCCTTGATAAGTATTAATGCCCCCTACTTGAACCCCCAAAATTGCCGCATAAACACACTCACTCCACCCCGAATTCGGACTCGGATCTTGTGGTGCGTCCCGACGACATAAAGCCAAAACAGAACGGGGTTTTCCTGATAGAATAGCCAAGGTTAGAACCGTGAGACGACAGGGAAACCAAGTTAAAATGTCCTCACATTTGGCACTAAACCAACCAATGTCAGTAAAAGGTTCTTTTTGATAGCCAACCATGGAATCAAGGGTACTTGCTGCCTTATAAGCTAAAGCCAAGGAAACACTGCCTACCCCTGGAAAAAATGCGCCAGCGATCGCATAAAATAAGGGAGCCATGACCCCATCGGTAGCATTTTCAGAAACGGTTTCTAGTACCGATCGCAGAATTTCTGTTTCTGAGAGATTTTCTGTATCCCGTCCTACATATTGACTAAGTTTCGTCCTGGCAAGTTCAATATTTCCCCTGGTGAGGGGGGTTAGTACATCCTCAGCGGCTAATCTTAAACCTCGGCCCGCAAAACAACTCCCTAAAAGAATAGCCTCAATGGCAATACCGAAAAAAGGATGGAGATAGATCTTAATTAAACTGACTGCCCAGCCGAAAATTCCACTGCTAAGAATTAACCCTAACCCCAACCCTACCCCGGCCCAACGACGTTGCCCTTTTCCTTGACAAATCGAAAGGAGAAAATTACAGTATCTTGAGATGACCCAGCCCATCACTTGTACGGGGTGTAACCATCCCCAAGGATCAGCAATAAGGTAGTCAATTATAGCAGCAAGGCCTAAAACGATAACGGTAACATTTGTATCCACATTCGGTTTTTGTCCTAATTTCAGTATCCTTAACTCTCTGAGTCAGAATGCCTAATTTTATCCACATTTTCTTCCCAATTTGCTCCATCAAAGGGTTGAAGTTTAAAGTTGGATAACACATCCTCATCAAGACAGTGAAGATTGACATCAAACCAACCAGGATGGGAGCGAGGATGATAAAAAGAATGGATACCACAGATTGCACAAAAAGTATGTTGGGCTGTATGAGTATTAAAGGTATAAGTTGTCAGCCTCTCGGCCCCCTTGATTAAGGTAAATTTTTCAGGGGGGACAAGTAAGTGAATAAACCCTTTCTTACGACACATAGAACAATTACAGATGATAGCTTCAAAGCAGTCAACCGTAACCTGAAAGCGCACTACACCGCAATGACAGCCCCCTTGATAGGTAACAGATAACTGAGAATTTTGCATAATAATTAGCTCCTTAGACAACAAAAGTGATGGCTTCTCCTTGAGAGGCTCGCCAGCTACGAGCATCATAGTAAAGATCCGCTAAGGTAATCTTGTAAAGTGCCTCTTTCAGTTTCCCATGAAGTCGTTTCCAGAGACTAAATGTTACCCAATCTTCTGCTTGTTCAGCATCAGGGTTATAGTGAGGGAATGGCTCAATTGTCTCCCCTACTGCTTCCAAAATTTGCCCCAAAGAAATTTGACTGGGTTGACGAGCTAATTGATAGCCTCCTTGGGAACCACGCATTGAATTAACTAACCCAGAACGACGCATTTCAATCAGTAATTTTTCTAAGTATGGGGCCGGTAAATCTTGACGCATTGCGATCGCTTTTACTGAAGTCGGTCCATAGTTAGGCTGTAAACTTAGATCTAGTAAGGCTTTAACGCTATAATGACTGCGAGTTGTTAGTTTCATTTCCTTCGTTTTTTTGGAGATTTTTGCTTGAATAGGCTAGACTCTCTTGTCTCTGTTGTTGAGTTTATAACATCTCTCTCTCCCCTAAACCGATGAAAGTCAAACATTTGTAAATTCAATCAGCATTCTGATCGAAAGATTGGGGAAAATGAATTATTATTGATCTTGTCGAATGGTGGATAAATTTTACAAATTGTGTGTAAGATAAGGAGAGAGATAGTTAGTAACCCTCATTTTTTTAGGTTGTTGCTGTCTTCCCACTTAATTCCCATTCTGTCAGCCTTATTATTCACTTAGTTACTGTTTAAGTTAATGACACAAGACAAACCCCTAACCGGTACATCCTTACTCGAAAAAGTAAGAGAGCTAGGAAACCTCAGCAAAGAAGAAAAAGCGAGATCTTGCGGCTACTATACCCAAACGAAAAATGGGATAGAACGGGTTAATATGATGAAGTTTCTCAACGCTTTAATTGATGCTGAGGGAATCGAACTCGATAGCACTTCGGAAGGACAAGGAAGAGGTGGCCGTTCAGCCAGCTATAAGATTAGTGTGCAATCTAATGGTAATCTCTTAATTGGTTCAGCCTATACCAAGAAAATGGGATTAGAACCTGGAGATGAATTTGAGATCACCCTAGGACGTAAACATATTCATCTCAAACAAGTTGGGGCCCCTGACGAAGATGAAGAATAAATCTTTATTTGTCAACGGCGATGAAAACCTTGGAAAGCCAAAAAAATAGCATTGCTTCGGCTCTAACTTAGCAACGCTATCAACCTCAATTAAATCTGTAATTCCCACAAGGGTTGCTTTTTCCTAGGAGAGAGTAGCCCTTGTCGCATTTTTGTCTTTTGGGCAAGGGAAGGAATCTCCCTCGACTTTCGTCTAGGGTATAGGCAGATCCCCTGAGTGGGACAATCTCATTGTACCTTACAATCTTCTTGATTATCCCTGAATCCTTCTCTATTCCTAGCATTAAGGGAAGGTTAACCAAGTTAAGGGCCGCCAAAAACAGCCGCTTCAATATCTTGACGACTCAAAGAATATTTGAAGGCGCGCTTAATATCTGAGCCGTCTGCACCTGCTTTGAGATAACAAACGGCTAATTCTTCAATTTCTAAACTAATCTGTGCATTCCAGCTAGGTTTTCTAATCGTCCAACAGTTTAAGTTTTGTAAGTCTTGCTGACAACCTAAGTTGGAGAGCCATTGCTCAATGGCCGGTAGGGGATGGTTATATAAGGGCGTATCAGAAGAGGGAAAAATCATAAACACTTAAGCATTGAACGACTGTTGAGACACCAGAGATCTACTTGAATCTTAACTTAGTTAGCCACATCCTGGTTAGACACCTCAGAGACGAAAATAACGGCAATAGAGGCATAATCTTGAGGTAGGGCAGTGGGAGGAATCCCCTCATCCCCCCGCAGAATTCCCACAACAATCGCCAAAACCAGACATCCCACTAAGGTTAAACCTAAAATAAACAAAGCAAAAATTTCTCCCCCTGACAAGGGGCGATCCGTGGGATCGAGATAAGCAGAACGGGACTCGTAAGCCCATTCCTTAGTATTCTTGTTCTCAATTGGCGATTGAATCACATTCCAACGAGAATAACCAATAGTCAGATCGTACAGCGATCGCCGTTCTGAATTACTCAAGATGCAATAAGCTTCATTTAAGCGTTGAAATTTAGCGGTGGCCAAGGAAGATGGTAATTCTGTCGTATCGGGATGATAGCGTTTACTTAGCTCTCGATAGGCCTGTCGAATTTCCCTGACGGAAGCGGACGGATGAAGCCCTAAAATAGCATAATGGCTATTAGCAAACGGTATCGGCACGGGAATTTTCCCTGAGGTTGATTGTTTAGTGGTCTGCTGCTCAGTCACAAGAGTAGTGATTATTATTTCTTGTGAGCTTATTGTAACCAAACTCAAGAGAAGGTTTCTATATTTATGGCGTTAATTCACGTTGATCACAAACCCAGATCCCAATGGGTCGTTAAGGGGTGTCTTACTTGTTTACTGACCCTATGGCTTATGTTAGGATTGTGGGGAATATGTCCCGCTTCAGCGAGTGTTGATGATGATCGTCTCGACGGCAATATTTTTGTTGTCTATGCGGGCAATGGTTCTTTAGTTCCGGCTAAGTTAACCTTAATGGACTCTTTAAAGCGTGAAATGCCCACAGTTCTGGTTTTCTATCTAGATGATAGTCGAGATTGTAAACAGTTTGCCCTTATTGTCTCTCGCATCCAAGAGTTTTATGGTCGGGCTGCTAATATTATTCCTGTTAGTGTGGATGGTATTCCCGTTAAAGATAACTACACTCCCCAAGAAGCTGGTTATTATTATAAAGGAGCCGTTCCCCAAACTGTGGTATTAGATCAACAAGGAAAGCTCATTTTCGATGGGAAAGGCCAGGTAAGATATGAAGCTGTGGATGATGTTTTAAGAGAAGTCTTTAATCTCTTACCTCGTTCTCAGTCTGTAGAATTAAAACGACGGACTTTTAATGAATTCAATGGGGAATTAGTAGAACAATAAATTATGGTAGGGGTCAACGGCCGTTGACCCCTGTCTGTATGAGAAATTGTCTTAGTTATTTGGCGAGAGAAACCTTAGTTCTGAGCTTGAATAAACCCTTGAATCTCTTGGGCCACGTCTTCCACATAAGCACTATTATCTCCCATGCCATATTTATTGCTCAAAACACAACCAGTGATGGCTGCTTTAACAATGGCATCTGCGGTAATTTTTCCCGATTTAAACTCTGTTTTAAAGACAAGATAACCAGGAATTCCTTCTTGTGAAAAAGCACCTCGATAGGCCATCATGGCTAAGGTATTCGGTGAAATATAGGGTTGAGGGGTCATCACACAGTTAGCTTGAGAATCGGATTGTGCCACAACTGCGCTAGTATTAAAGGGCAATAATGTCATAGTTGTTGCTGTTACTATTGATAACAAAAATACAGACTTCTTAACAACGGATTTCATGGTCAACTCTCCTTGAAAAATTTAGATATCTTTTACTGTAATAGACTTTCATGAGAAAATTCTTAAAATTCTCTGATGGTAGATTAGGTTTTGCTTAAGTTGACTTATTTATCATTAATAATTTAATTTTAATTCCCAGACTCAGCAATCTGTTACTTTATCTGAAATGTTTCCTAATAATTAATCAACGCCAGGTATGCTTATTATAACTTTTTCTATGCTTTCAGAAGCTTGACTAATCTGATATGATGGTTTAAAGAGATTCATAAAAAAGTAGGCTACTGTTGTCGGGCTTAAAGTGACTCTAATTGTCATGTCAACCCTAAATCTCAAAAACTATCAACCATCATTCCATAAAGTTCTATGACAACGGTTTTGATTGTAGAAGATGATCCCATTAATTTTCGTGTATTCTCCAAAATTTTAACGAAACGAGGGGGATTAATCGTCAAAGGGACTGAAGATGTAGACGAGGTGATGAGAATCGCCCAAGCGGGAGAAGTTGATATTATATTAATGGATGTTTCTCTATCTCATAGCGTTTATCAAGGGCAAGCAGTGGATGGGATTAAAATTACCCAATACCTCAAAGCTGATCCAAAAACGTCCCAATTACCCGTTATTTTGGTAACTGCTCATGCCATGGAAGGCGATCGAGAACATTTTCTCAAGCAAAGTGGGGCAGATGGCTATATTTCTAAACCTGTGGTCGATCATCAACAATTTGTCAATCAAATTTTAGAGATGGTGACGAATCATCATCAAATAGATCAAGGATAAGAAATTATTCTTATCCTGATAATCGCCCTAATTGTCCCCGGTTTTTCCCTAGGAAGACTTCCCTTCAAGATCATTAAGAATAGCCCGAATTTGAGGCGTTGTTAAGAACTTTTGTGTATCTTTAAGTAACTTTTCTCCCCAAAGATTATCCTTGAGATGTTGAAGATCACCGTAGCTACTGTCTAATTTTAAAGCGGCTTCCCCTAATTTGATGGCTTGCTCTTTTTTGCCCTGAGTATAGAAGGCCACAGCAAGGGCTAGTTGAGGTTCAACCTGTTCTTGATCGATTTCTAGAGCGTTTTGCCACAGTTTAATCGCCCCATTAACATCCCCTTGCTCATACTTAATTAAACCAATATTATTAATAGCGGGCCAAAAATCCTTTTGTTGAGTCACGGCCTTTTGATAAACGGCGATCGCCTCGGTCATTTTACCCAACTTTAGATAAGAATTACCCAAATCAAACAGAGCGGCCGGCACGTCTGGTTTAAGTTTTAACCCTTCTTCTAACTGGGTAACAGCTTCTGCATAATTTCCCACTTGAAAATAAGCATTTCCCAGGGTAAATTTAATTCCCACTTCTTTTGGCTCAAGCTCTAAAGCTTTATTTAAAGCCGCGATTCCTGGTTCTACTTGCTGTTGTATCACATACAAAGTTCCTAGAATAAACCAAGGTTGATACTTATTTGGGGCTAACTGGGTAGCGAGTTTGGCCCGGGATAAAGCCAAGTCGTATTGTTGAAAGCGGATTAATTGAGCCGCTTCTTCCGCGACTTCTAACCCTTGTTGTTCAAGTTGTTCTGCATTCAGTTGAGGGGTATAAGGTAAGAGCATTTGAGCCGTTGCTGGCAAACTCAACTGCCATAATCCCACACCCACTAACAGCGAAAGTAACCAATTACGTTTAGGCACAGTCTTGTCTCTAAGCTCGCTTAAAATTATTAGCTTTTCTAGTGTAGAGGAAAATTATCAAGTTCTGGTGATTTTCTCCCTTGAGGGCGATTAATTAAGAAACGCTTAAATCAGGACTAGGGCTGAACAAGTTGCGTTATATAGTAAATGGGATAGCTTAAGGGAAAACTAAGTAATTTTTGCTTTATTGTCGCAAATTTTTGCTCAAAATCTAGTTTTTACCCAGAAAGTGAATCATTATTTTGGAGTTTAATAATGTCAGCAGAATTTCTCGATTTTCTCACCCATAAATACGCTTATGTTGCCGTGGGGGAATTTAAACCAGGGCAGTTTGCCGAAGCACAGCGACTTTACGAAAAAGCGGTTTCGACCTATAAGCAAGGGTTTAAGGGAGCTTTTTTGTTACAAAAGCCTGGTACAGATGAAGGAATTGCTGTGATTATGTGGGAAAAACTTGAGGATATGGAAGCGAATCAAAATGAGATTTATCAGAAATTATTAGCAGAAATGACCCCGTTATTTGTGAAGCCACCTAAGACTGATTTTTATGAAATTTGTAGTGAAATTGATGGATTTTCGGAAGAATAGTTTAACGAATTTTCATCTAAAATTTGTTTATATGAAGCCCTGCTAAATTAACGATAACAAATTAAGGGAAAAGAGTTAAATCCCTTTTCCCTCTAAAGTTCAAAAATAGTCAGGATTAAACACCAACAGCTAAGGGACTCGCCAACATATCTTTGAGTAAAGTCGCTTTGTCCGTTGCTTCCCAAGGTAAATCCAGATCATTACGTCCAAAATGCCCATAAGCAGCTACATCTTGATAAAAACGTCCCCCCCGTTGTGAAGGCAGTTGACGCAGGTTGAGAGACTGAATAATGCCCGCAGGACGTAATTCAAATAGTTCCTGAACTGCGTCTAATAAGTTATTTTCATCCACCTTGCCAGTGCCAAAAGTTTCTACTAAAATACTAACAGGACGAGCAACCCCGATCGCATAACTTAGTTGGACTTCACACTTATCAGCTAAACCAGCAGCCACAATATTTTTAGCTACATAGCGACAAGCATAGGCCGCGGAACGGTCAACTTTAGTGGGATCTTTACCAGAAAATGCGCCGCCACCATGACGAGAATAACCGCCATAAGTATCCACAATAATTTTACGTCCTGTTAACCCGGCATCACCTTGGGGGCCACCAATGACAAATTTTCCGGTAGGATTAACCAGAAAACGGGTTTCTGAGGTGGGTTTCATCTCCATATCCCCTAAAACGGGTAAAACCACCGCATCCCAGAGATCGGATTTAATTTTAGCTTGAACCGCGTCGTTTTCGGTAATGGCACCAATGGTTTCATTATGTTGTGTCGAGATGAGAATGGTATCGATACCCACAGGAATACCATCTTCATAAACGATAGAAACTTGAGTTTTGCCATCGGGCCGTAAATAGGATAATTCTCCCATTTTCCGCACCACAGCTAAACGACGGGCGAAACGGTGGGCTAAACTAATGGGTAAGGGCATTAATTCAGGGGTTTCATTGCAAGCATAGCCAAACATGATCCCTTGATCTCCTGCACCGATGCGATCTAATTCGTCATCGCTGAGGGCTGTCCGTTGTTCATGGGCTTGGGTGACACCTTGGGCAATATCAGCAGATTGTTCATCTAAGGCAACTAATACCGCGCAACTATTGGCAGAGAAACCATTATCAGCATCAATATAGCCAATTTCGGCAATTTTCTTGCGGGCTAGATCAACAAAATTAACATTTGCTTTAGAAGTTACTTCCCCAGTGATTAAGACTAAACCAGTATTAACAACAACTTCGGCCGCTACCCGACTTTGATCATCATGGTAGAGTAGGGTGTCAATAATGGTGTCAGAGATTTGGTCACAGATTTTATCGGGATGACCTTCAGTTACAGATTCAGAAGTAAATAGATAACGGCGAGTCAATTTTCTTTACCCTCTCTAAATTAACGATACAGATGAAGTTTTTATTAACGTATCATCATACACCCTAAAATCGGAATTAGCAGATCTGGATTTCCTCAAGTTGAGTAATGATGATATCTGCTTTTTCCAGATGAGGGGCGTGAGAGTTTCCCCAACAAATACCAATTGTTCCTCCGACTCCTGCTTGTTGTGCCATGATAATATCTCCTTGGGAATCTCCTACCATTAAGGTTAGATTTGGGGGAGTTTCAAGATTTTTACACGCCTGAATAAATAACTGGGGATCTGGTTTGGTAAAGGTTTGATCGCCACCCATCATTAATTGAATATAATTTGATAATTGATGTTCCCGCACAAAATTTTCCACATCTTTCGTCGGTGCCGCAGAAAGAATGCCTAATCTTAATCCACCATCAGCTAGAATTTTTAAGACATCTAAACTACCTGTAAATAGAGGGGAAGTTGAAGCATTTTTGGGCAAATATTTATCGGTTTCTGTAAAAGCATTTTGGGCAAGTTCTAAGGATTCAAACCAACTGCGTCCCGTTTCTGCAATGTAAGCGGCTGCTGCAATTAGGTTTTCTTGACGACTGCCAACAGCCATTAAACCTGTGGGATCTAAACGGTTATCTTGTAGACCAAAGGCCATTAATAAAGGTTCCCCAATGCCAGGAATTTGAGCATCTATTAAACGAGCGCGACGAATAGTTAATTCTCGTAAAAAGTTTTGAGAATCTTCCAGGGTACCATCTTTATCAAAAATGATGGCTTGGATATTGTTAAATTGAACCTTACCACAGCAAATTGTTACCAAAGTTTATGCCTCAATTGTGATGTATTTATGTTTTGAGAGGACAGGGCAAATACAGGGGCTTTAGTCCTACTAAATTGTAACAGGAGATTCGACATAAATTGTCGGTTCCTGCACCGTAAATTCAATACCATAACTCATGAGTTGACTGGTAATTTTATCATTGGCTAATTCTAATAAACGCTTTCGTAATTCTAGGGAATTTTCGCTCGAACCCAGAATAAAGAAAGTTACTCTAGCACGAATTCCTGGTTTACTTTCTTGGGGAAATAGGGTGATTTTGGTACTCCCAGGATCGATCCCAAATAGGGCATCTGTACTTTCTTTGACGACTTGTTCTACTAAGGCTTGTTCTGAATCTTCTAACTCTTTAGTAAAGTCTAAATAAAGGAGTACCATGACTTTTTTACCACGGGTAACGTTCTCAATTTCAAGGTTTGCCATAATTGAATTTGGGACAATCATTAAGGTACTTTTCGCGGCTGTTCTGATCTTAGTTGAACGTAACCCAATTGATTCGACACGACCAAATAAACCACTGGGTAATCTGATATATTCCCCCGGAATAAAGGGACGATCTAGATATAGAACACAGGTTCCTAAAAGTTGTTCTAAGGTTTTTTGGGCAGCAAAAGCAATGGCTAAACCACCAATTCCTAAACTGGCTAATAATCCGACTAAATTAATTTGCTGATTTTGGGCAAAGGCAATAACAGCAATAAAGCCAACCATTACATTGAAAATAGTTTCAAAAACCAGCAATAATTCATCTGCTTCTCTTCCTAATTTTCGGATTAATTCAATGCCATAAATGCGAACAAATTGGCGAAATAATCGAGAAATAAGCCACGCTAAGCTTCCTATTAAACTAAAATCAACAAAGAATTTGATAAATCCATGAATACCTGGATAAGCTTTTAGAAAATTGAGAGAAAGGGAAACTAAAAGGAAAGTACCTGTTATTTTAAAAAGATTTTCTATGGGAGTGATTAGATTGTCATAAATCTCTGAAACCTTTTTTGGGGAGAATTTTTGAATGATGATTTTAACTAAAAAAGGTGTGTAACGTCCAATAAATAAAGATAAAATAAGGAATAGTAAAAAAATGAAAACTTGCAAACCAAATTTTATAATTAATGTTTGTGTGGCTTCGTTAAATTGAAATATGTTTTGTAGATAGTCTAGGAAGGTTGTCATGATTAATGTTTGCTAAGTTACTGTACAATTAATTCACAGGGTATTTTAACTTAGATAGTAATGGGGGAATCAACATTAATGGTTTTATCTTCAATCTCAAAAGCAATACCGTATTCTTTGAGTTCATGGGTGATTTGTTGATTGGCAATATCTAAAAATTGACGGCGTAATTCCATGGAAACTTCCCCTGATCCTAATATAAAAAAGTTGATTTGTGCTTGGGTAACGGGCAATTTTCCATTTTTACTAGACATCTCTTTAAAAATGACTTCTGTACTACGAGAGTCAATGCCAAAAATATCACTGGTACTGTCTAAAATAACTTGGCGAATTAGGGCCTTTTCATCTTCAGGAATGAGACTATAAAAGGTTAAATAAATTAAAGAAACCACTTTTTTACCTCCCGTAAAGTTCTCAATATTTATCTGAGTTAAAGAACTATTAGGAACAATCATTAAGGTTCCTTTTCCCGATGTTCTAATTTTAGTTGACCGTAAACCGACTGATTCTACACGGCCAAAAGTGCCATCAGGTAGCCCAATATAGTCATCAGCAACGAAGGGTTTATCTAAATATAAAACAATGCCCCCTAGGAGTTGTTCTAAACTTTTTTGTGCTGCAAAAGCAACCGCTAAACCCCCAATTCCTAAACTGGCAAATAAACCCAATACATTAATATTATGGGTTTCAGCAAAGACAAATAAAACGATAATAATAATCGCCACATTGGCGAAGTATTTTGCAATAATAATAAACTCACTATTGAGTTTACTACTATTAGCGATCGCCGCTTCTAATAGATAACGATCAAAGAAGTCCTGGAAAATTTGAAATCCCACCCATATAATCAGCACATCGATACTTAACCCTAGGGGGATTTCTAATAGTTTTAACCAGGGGGGAATGTGTAGGAAAATCATCAAGATATCTGTCACCGTCAGCAACAGAATTAACCCTAACCAGTTGTGATAGGGGACGATTATTTTCTTGTAAATTGTGGGAATTTCTCCTGATAAAAAATGGGTAATTATTTTTCCCATCACTCTCGGTAAAAGAACAATACCAATACTTAAGAACATTAGTATTAAAGTAACGAGGGCAAAAATAATAAGAGTATCGATATCGATACTTAAGGCAATTTGATCCGTCATGTGAGCTAAATCTGTGAGTTGACTAAAAAAAAATTTTTAGCAAAATTCAAAATTACTTATATTATAACATATTGAATCAGCCCCCATCTTATTTTCCCTAGCTTTAAACTGCCAAATAGCCTCCTCTAGTCTCAGATAAATAGGGTAAATAAACAATAATTTTATGGTTATTTTCTAGCTGACTGTGTTTCAATAAAGAAGATAAAGCTGATCAGGATAACTTATCCATACTCAAAATATTTGTCAATAAACACATTAAAAATAATGATTAATGACTCACCTATCCCACAGCGTATTCAACAACTCCGGCAACAACTGCAAAAAGCGAGTTATGCTTATTATGTCCTCGATAATCCTATTATGGAGGACTCAGTTTACGATCAATTATATCGGGAATTAGAAACCCTCGAAAACCAAAATCCTGACCTCATCACCCCTGATAGTCCAACTCAAAGAGTAGGAGATAAACTAGCTTCTCAATTTATTTCTGTCACCCATAATATCCCCCTCTATAGTCTAGAAAATGCCTTTAATCTCGATGAACTAAAACAATGGGAACAACGATGGCAACGTCATTCTGAAAATAAAAATATTGATAAATTTGAATATGTTTGTGAGTTAAAAATTGATGGATCAGCCTTAGCTTTGACTTATGAAAATGGTCTATTAATTCGAGGAGTCACAAGAGGAGATGGCAACACAGGAGAAGACATTACTCAAAATATTCGCACGATTCGTTCTATTCCTTTAAAGTTAAATTTAGATAACCCTCCGCCCCTATTAGAAGTTCGAGGAGAGGCTTTTTTGCCCCTAGATGAATTTGCTCGCATTAACCAAGAAAGACAACAAATAGGTGAGGCTTTATTTGCTAACCCCCGTAACGCTGCGGCCGGAACTTTAAGACAATTAGATCCCAAAATTGTTGATCAAAGACGCTTACAATTTTTTGCTTATACTTTACATCTTCTTAACTCAGAAATTACCAGCCAATGGGACTCTTTAGAATACTTACAAAAGAGTGGCTTTTTAGTTAATCCTCACCGTAAATTATGCCCCTCCCTTGCAGAAGTTGCTGCCTATTTTAGTTATTGGGAAACCGCGAGAAAAGATTTACCTTATATGACAGATGGGGTGGTAGTTAAACTAAATTCTTATCAGTTACAACAACAATTAGGGTTTACTCAAAAATTCCCTCGTTGGGCGATCGCACTCAAATATCCAGCAGAAGAGGCCCCTACCTTAGTTGAAGATATCATCGTCAATGTGGGACGAACAGGGGCCGTCACCCCCATGGCCGTGATGAAACCTGTCCATTTAGCGGGAACCATCGTCCAACGGGCTACCTTACATAATAGCGATCGCATTGCCCAATTAGACATCCGTGTGGGGGATACGGTGATCATTCGCAAGGCCGGGGAAATTATTCCTGAAGTGGTTCGCGTCTTAACGGAACTACGACCCCCCAATACTCAACCCTATCAAATGCCTGAGAGTTGCCCTGAGTGTCATTCTACCTTAGTCCGTCCCCTAGGAGAAGCCGTCACCCGTTGTATTAATGGTTCTTGTCCCGCAATTTTACGGGGTAGTTTAGTTCATTGGGCCTCCAGAGATGCTTTAGATATTCGGGGGTTAGGGGAAAAAATTGTCATTTTATTGATTAAGAATGGGTTAATTAATTCCTTAGCTGATTTATATGATTTAACCCCCGAAAAAGTTGCCAATTTAGAACGAATGGGAACAAAATCTGCGGAAAATTTGATTAAGGCAATTGAAAGCAGTAAACAACAACCTTGGTCACGGGTTTTGTATGGGTTAGGAATTCGTTATGTGGGTAGTGTTACGGCGCAAATTTTAGCGGAAAACTTCCCCAATGTTGACCAATTATCTCAAGCCTCTCTTTCATCCTTAAGTTTAGTTTATGGCATTGGAGAAGAAATTGCTCAATCGGTGGTTGATTGGTTTAAAATCTCTGAAAATTGCGATCTTATTCAACAATTGAAAAATGTTGGGTTACAATTAGAAGCAACCCCAGCACCGAAAAAATCTTCCACTGTTTCCTTAACCTCCTTAACGGGAAAAACCTTTGTTATTACCGGAACCTTACCCACCTTAAAACGCAATGAGGCGAAAGCTTTAATAGAAAGTGCGGGGGGGAAAGTAACGGGGTCAGTCAGTGCCAAAACTGATTACTTGGTCGTGGGAGAAGATGCCGGATCTAAGTTAATTAAAGCACAAGAATTAGGCATTACTCAATTAAGTGAAACTCAACTTTTAGCTCTCGTAGAATCAGGAAGATAAATATGCTTATTCATGGTTATAAAATTCGGGAGAAAATTTATGAGAGTTCCCAATCTCTTATCTACCGAGGTTATCGAAAAAATGACCAATTACCCGTTATTTTAAAAAATCTCAAAAACAGTTACCCAGACCCAACAACTCTATCACAATTTAAACAAGAATATGAAATCCTCAATCAATTAAATTTACCTGGGGTAATTCAAACCTATGGACTCGAAAAGTATCAAAATAGTGCAGCGATTATTCTAGAGGATTTTGGGGGTCAATCTCTCAATTTACTTTTGAGAGAAAATTCTTTAAATCTTGAAGAATTTTTAGGTATTGCTATTAAGATTCTTGAGGGTCTAGAAGGAATTCATCAGGCTAATATTATTCATAAAGACATTAACCCATCTAATATTATACTACACCCAAAAACCCATCAAGTCAAACTGATTGATTTTGGGATTTCCACCCAGCTTTCTACAGAACATACAAATTTATGTGATCCTAATTTAATTGAGGGAACTTTAGCTTATATGTCTCCTGAACAAACAGGGAGAATGAACAGAAAAATTGACTATCATACCGATTTTTATTCTTTGGGAGTTACTTTTTATGAAATGCTAACAGGACAACTCCCTTTTATGACAGATAATCCTATAGAATTAGTTCATTTTCATTTAGCAAAACAGCCCAATTCTCCCAGTCAAATAAATTCTAACATCCCTCCTATCCTTTCGCAGATTGTCATGAAATTGTTGGCAAAAACATCGGAAGACAGATATCAAACTGCAGGGGGAATTAAAGCTGATTTAGAAATTTGTTTAAAGGAAATTCAACAAAAGAATAATATCAAAGAATTTTCTTTGGGAAGACAAGATATTTCTGATAAGTTCCAAATTCCCCAAAAACTTTACGGTAGAGAGACAGAAATTGACACCTTAATTAAAACCTTTGAAACCGTGACGCAGGGAGCTAACGAAATTATGTTAGTCTCTGGTTATTCTGGGATTGGAAAATCAGCCTTAGTTCGAGAAATTTACCCATCAATTACCCAAAGAAAAGGGTACTTTATCTCAGGTAAATGTGAACAATTTCAACGAGATATTCCCTATGGAGCTATTATACAAGCTTGTCAAGAATTAATTAGTCAATTATTAACAGAATGTAATCAAAAAATCAATCAATGGAAACATAAATTATTAACAGCATTAGGGGTTAACGGTCAAGTAATTATTGAGGTAATTCCAGAGATAGAGAAAATCATTGGCCCCCAATCAAAAGTCCCTAAATTAGCTCCTCTAGAATCTCAAAACCGATTTAATTTAGTCTTTCAAAATTTCCTCAAAGTCTTTACCAAACCTGAACATCCCTTAGTTATTTTTTTAGATGATTTGCAATGGGCTGATAGTGCTTCATTGCAATTAATACAACGATTAATGACAAGATTAGAGCATCAATATTTATTCATAATTGGAGCTTACCGAGACAATGAGGTTAATGAGGCTCATCCCTTAAACTTAACCCTAAATGAAATTCGTTTATCTGGTAAAACAATTCATAAAATTTCTTTAACTACCCTCAATTTGTCACAAATTAAACAATTAATTTATGAAACAATAAAATTAGATAATTCCAGTCGTGATATCTTGGCGAAATTAGTTAATCAGAAAACCAATGGAAACCCCTTCTTTGTGAGGGAATTTTTGAATTCTTTATACCATCAAAAGCTTTTAAAATTTGATAAAAATAGCAAAAAATGGTGTTGGGACAAGGCTAAAATTAAAGCCTCTCAAATTACTGATAATGTTGTGGAATTAATGACTAACAACATTAAAAATATGCCCGAAAAAACCCAGGAACTCCTAAAAATAGCTGCTTGTATTGGTAGTAAGTTTGATTTAAACATCTTAGCTTCTATCTGTGATCAATCTCAAATTGACACGGCTGATTCTCTTTGGAATGCCCTAGAAACAGGTTTAATTTTATCCTTAGATAATCAATATAAATTACTCAAAAGCTATCAAGAATATCAAGAAATTCCACCAGATTTAAAGATAACTTATAAATTTTCTCATGATCGAGTACAACAGGCAGCTTACAATCTAATTCCCTTAGAAGAACAAGTAAAAATTCACTGGGAAATTGGTAAAATACTCTTGAATACAACTTCTCTTGAAAATCGAGAAACTAAAATTTTTGACCTCGTTAATCAACTTAATTTTGGTCGTCAACTTATTAGTTATGAACAAGAATTATCAGAATTAGCTAAATTAAATTTAGTCGCGGGTAAAAAAGCGAAAATATCCGCCGCTTACCAGGCAGCTTTAAATTACTTAAAAATAGCAATAGAACTTTTAAAAGATCAGGAAAATTGGAAAAAACAATATCAATTAATCTTTGAAATTCATCTTGAAGCAGCAGAAGCAGCTTACTTAACTTGTCGCTTTGAGGAAATGGAAGATTTACTAGAAGTCGCCCTTGAAAAAGCACAATCTATTCTTGATAAAGTTCAAGGATATGAAATCAAAATCCGAGCTTATACTTCCCAAAATAAGTTATTAGAATCCATCGAGATTGCCTTTGATGCTTTATCTTTATTAGGCATCAATTTTCCGAAATCGCCAAATTATATAGATATCAAAAATAATTTAGAAGAAACTAGCTCATTAATCCCAAATAATGATATTAAAACCTTAATTAACTTGCCAGAAATTAGTGATCAAAAAGCCATTACATCCCTCAGAATTTTAGTGAGTATGAGTATGGCAGCATACTTAGCATTTCCTCAATTATTTCCCTTAATTGTCACTAAACAAGTTGACTTATCTATTCATTATGGTAACTCCTATGAATCTTGTGTTGCTTATGGGTTTTATGGAGAGCTTCTCTGTCAAATTACCGGAGAGTTTGATGATGGTTATGAGTTTGGCCAACTCGCCTTAGCATTATTAACAAAATTACAAGCCAAAAGATTAGAAGCACAAACCCTATTTGTTGTCACCCTTTCGATTCGACATTGGAAAGAACCCTTAGAGCAACTTCTCCCATCTTTATTATTAGGATATAAACGAGGATTAGAAACAGGAAATATTGAATATGCGATGTGGAATGCTTATCTTTACTGTGCCTATCTTTTCTCTATTGGTAGAGAACTTAATGAAGTTAAATATGAACTAACAAAATATATTGAATCAGCTAAAAGTTTGCAAAGTAAGAATAGCCTATATTTTTTGTCTATGAATTACAAAGCCGTTCTTAAACTCATGAATATCTCAGAAGAAACAGATAATTTACTAGGTCAGAAATATGCTTCAAATGAATTGCTTGAGATTTATAAAAAGGCTAATTATAGACTAGCACTTTTTCACTTCTATGATAATAAAACCCTGCTTAATTATTGGTTTGAAAATTTTACTGAAGCAGTAGAAAATGCCAAAGAAGGAGAAAAATATGTAAGTAAAATGGTCACTGCTGGACTACCAAAATTTCTATTTTATAGTTCTTTAGCTTGGTTAGCAGTTTATTCACAATCTTTAAAAGATGACCAACAAACTATCTTAGAAAAGATTATCTTTAATCAAGAAAGAATAAAAATTTGGGCTAACCATAATCCTAGTCATCATCTCCATAAATTCTATCTTATTGAAGCTGAATTGTCTCGTGTATTGGGGAAAGAACAAGCAGCTAGAGATTATTATGATCGCGCTATTAGTATTGCTCAAAAAAATAACTATATTCATGAAGAAGGGTTAGCTTATGAAGTGGCTGCTAGATTTTATTTAAGTAAAGATCAGAAACATTTAGCTCGCTATTATTTACAGGATGCTTATTATACTTATCAACGCTGGGGAGCTAAAGCTAAAGTGAAAGATTTGGAAGAAAAATATCCTCAATTACTCGAAAAAGAACCCAAAAAAGCTTTAAAATCAATTATTACTACAACGGGAAAACATTTATCAAGTGAATTAGACTTAACTAGCGTGCTTAAAGCTTCTCAAGTAATATCAGGAGAAATTGTTCTTGAAAAATTATTGACAAAATTAATGCAAGCTGTCATCGAAAATGCTGGCGCACAAAGAGGTTTTTTACTCTTAAAAAAAGCAGATAACTGGGTAATTGAAGCTGCTGGAGATATCGATAGTCATAACTTAACCGTTTTACAATCAATTCCTATCGATACCATTGATAGTAAGAGTCAAGCTCCTCTCTTATCAGTTGCTATTATTAATTATGTGGCCCATACCCAAGAAAATATTGTTTTAAATGATGCTACTTACGAAGGAAAATTTACCCAAACTTCCTATATTGTTAAGACTCAACCTAAGTCAATTCTTTGTACTCCTTTACTCCATCAAGGTAAATTAAGTGGTATCATTTATTTAGAGAATAATTTAACCACAGGAGCCTTTACCCCTGAAAGAGTCGAAGTCTTAAAAATATTATCCACTTCAGCCGCAATTTCTATCGAAAATTCTCGCCTTTATGAACAACTAGAAGACTATAGTAAAACTCTTGAAAAGAAGGTTGATTTAAGAACTCACGAACTGCAAGAAAAAAATCAACAATTAGCCAATACTTTAGAACAATTAAAAGCAACCCAAGATCAAATTATTGCCCAAGAAAAATTAGCTTCTCTCGGTGCTTTAACCGCTGGTATCGCCCATGAGATTAAAAATCCTTTAAATTTTGTCAATAATTTTGCAGAATTATGTATCGAATTAACGGAAGAAGTAAAAGAAGAAATTGAAGGTCACAAAGATAAATTAGATGAAGAAACTATCGAATATCTGGAAGAAATATTAGGAGATATCAAACAAAATTCTCAAAAAATACATGAACATGGACAACGGGCTGATAAAATTGTTCATGGAATGTTAATGCACTCTAGAGGAAAACCAGGTCAGCGAGAACTGACAGATATTAATAGTTTATTAGCAGAATCTCTTAATCTGGCCTATCATGGAATACGGTCAAAAGACACCTCTTTTAAAATCAAAATTAAAACCAATTATGCTGAAAATTTGCCAAAAATAAAGATTTCCCCCCAGGAAATAAGCCGTGTTTTTCTCAATACCATTAACAACGCTTGTTATGCTATTCACGAAAAGAAAAAAGCAATGGGAGAAGAATTTATTCCCACCTTAACCATTACCACAACCGAACAAGATGAGCAAATACAAATCAGCATTCGAGATAATGGAAATGGTATCCCTAAAACCATGCTTGATCAAGTTTTTAATCCCTTTTTTACCACTAAACCCACCGGACAAGGAACTGGATTAGGTCTATCCATTAGTCATGATATTATTGTCCAAGGGCATCAAGGACAAATTCTTGTACAAAGCGAGGAAAATAATTACACAGAGCTAAAAATATTGTTACCCAAAAAAACATGATAAATGATAAATGTCAAACCCTGATTGAGTTAGTGATTCCCCATATTAGGTATGAACTACCCCGCCGTAAAGACGGACGGGGTTTCTGAATCCCCATCTACTTTACTTTGAGATTTTTGACGCTTCACTTGCCCTAGTTGCTTCATCGAACCAGTATGCTTACGCTTACTTATCGAGT